>JAEWPL010000266.1 GCA_023460615.1 Pseudomonadota bacterium
AATGCAGCTATCAACTTAAAAGAAAAGATGAAACAGACTTTAATAGGTGGAGTTACCGCCGAATTTATGCGCGTGGATCCCCATCGTTTGAACGAAGATTTAGCAATAAATCAAGTAAAAGCGATGGATTATGAAGCGCGAATTTAGTAAAAGGGTGAGTAAGCCTACTTCACTGTAGACTTATAAACTTTTTATAGATCTAAACTAACGGTAAGCGCTATCTTCTAAATACTCTTTTTAAAACTCACCTTTTAAAATTAGGTGTTCCTTTAGATCATATCCTCTTTATTGATCTTGAAGATCCTGTAAACGATAAACTTAAAGATGGACTTTCACTTTATAATTTTGTTAAAGAAAGACTTAAGCTTAATACTAATACTCAAGCTCACTGCTATTTGTTTATCGCTGAAATTACAAAGCTTAAAGACTTTGAAAGTGTCCTTAATGGTCTTATGAAATTTTCAAATCTTGATCTTTATGTGACCTCATCTGTAAGTTTTGGCATTACAACTGAGGTTGATACACAGTTTAGAGGTAGAGGTGAGGAGATCAAAGTCTTTCCACTTACTTTAAAAGAACTTTCTGATAACAATACTGCAATTGATTTTAAGCAGCTTCTAAAAGACTATCTAATCTTCGGAGGACTTCCTAAAGTCTACTCTTTTAAAAGTGTTCTTGAAAAACAGCAGTATCTTAAAACTATAGTGTTTGAAAACCTTCTAAAGGAAATAGATAAGCTAAGAGCTTTAAAAGCAGACCATGCTCTTAAAGCTGATGATCTTAAGGCTTCTAAAGAAAAAGCTTACACACCTGTAATTACAGCTACTCTTTTTAAAGACATACTTAAATTTTTAGCAAATACATTAGGCTCATTAACCAATCATAGTAAGATATGCAAACTGTTAGTTAATGAGCCTCACGATAGCTCGTATCTTAAGCTTAAACCAAAATGTGTAGAGTCCTTAGTTGACCTACTTAAAGAGCTTTTTATTATCGATACATCAAAGCTTTACGATATAAAAGAAAAGTCCTACAAAAGAGCTTTTAAGCCTTACTTTTTAGATTTTGGAATTCTAAATGCCATATTAGATTTTAAAGCAGACTTTGAAATGAACTCTTTATCCTCTTGTGACAGTGACACAGACGATGATAAGAACGCCTATCAACAAAGACTTTTAGAAAACCTTATTTTCAACGAGCTGTTAGCAAGAAACATTTTAGTCGATGTAGGAGAAATTACTGTTTTCAAAAAGTATGAACAAAAATGGCTAAGACAAAAGCTTGAGATAAGCTTTGTGGTTCACAAATTTAGCAGAAGATACTATCTTAAGGTAGCCACAGGCTACTCTGTTGAAGATTACTATAATGAAGAGAAAAGCTGTCTTTGTGCTATCAGAGATTTCTTTAAAAAGCTAATTATTACATCAGACACCGTGCTTCCATATCAAGACGAGAAAGGTTTGATATTTATGGGACTTGAGGATTTTATCTTAGATAAAAACAGCTTAAATTTTTTCTAGAAGGCTAAGAGGTTAGTTTTGGTGGTTAGTTTTTAAGAGATCTGATAAAAACCAAATGAGCTAAATCAGACCTGTTTCAGTGGGCTATGACAGATTGACTAATACCTTAGTAATTAAGTCTATTTTCGATGGGACTTTACTTTATGCTTTAAAGCCTGCTCTTTTATTAGAGCTCTTTTTTCTAAGATCTCTTTTAACTTGCCGTTTTCAAGCTTTTTTTGCTCTTTTAAAGCATTATAGGTAGTACCAATAATGAACATTATTGGTACTAGGATGATAAGAAGAATCGAAAAAGACATGACTTTAGTCTTTTAGAAGCTCTGTTAAAGTATCGTAACTTGTGATTGCACCACGATACTCCTCGCCGTCAATGAGTAGATATGGAGTACCTGCAATCTTAAGTTTCATACTCTCATCAATATAACGACCAATTTGTTTTTGTGGTTGCATATTCTTCATTTGAGTAACCACATCGACCCACTTAATATCTAAGGACTCTACTAGATCTTGTACTGCTTTAAGAGAGCTATCTACAAGACCTGGTTGCATAAAATGCTGATGGAACTTAAAGTACTTGTGAGGTGCTAGGTTAAACACAGCTTGACCTATGATAGCAAGTTGCTTTGATTCCTCTTTAACCACAGGAATATTTACATAAACAATCTGTACATCAAAGTCATTGATAGCCTTTTCAAATAAAGGCTCCATAACTTTACAATAGCCACAATTGTAATCGTAAAACTCAATGATGTAGTGTTTAGCTTTAGGAGAGCCTAAAGACGGAATTGAACGGTCGTGTCTAAACTGCTCTACTAACTGTTTACGATGATCTAAAGCTTTTTGAGTTTCTTGCTCTTCAAGTTTTTTTAAGGCTTTAACAATGATCTCAGGATGAGTACTTACATACTCATCAATAATTGATTCGACCTCAGCTTTAGTAAGTTCTTGAGCTTGAGCATTAAACAATACACCAGCTGACAATAGCACTGATAAAAATAAAGAGCTTACTTTTACTGACATTCTACACTTTCCTCTTTAATAGGGGCATTCTGCTCTGCTTTAACGTTAATTTTTAAAGCAATAAATAAAAACAATAAAGCTATTATCGCACAGATAAATAGATTTAATCCGAGAGGTAGCATGGACTTTTCACCTAAAATTCCAACTAAAGGTGAAATTAGTGAGCCAATAGCAAAATACATCACACCAAAAATGCCAGAAGCAGCACCTGCTCCGCCACGTTTAAAACTCATGACGACGCCAAAGCCAGCTGTCTGTGAAAGTCCCATCATTGAGCAGTAGACAGCTAAAGCTGCAAGTACATAGATAAAAGATTCTGGCTTTACAAAGCTTATAGCAATTACTACAGCACCTGAGATTATCATTAAGATGATGGAGATAATGACAACCTTAACCTCTGATAAACGTCTTGATAATCTACCTGCAAAAGGAGCTACTACGGTTACGCAAATAGAGATAAAGGCAAAGGTTAGAGAAAACTCAAAGGCACTAAATTCATAAATTCTCTGAAAGACAAAAGGACTTGCTGCAAGATAAGAGAAAAAGCCTGCCATAATAAATGATAGTGACAATACAACTAACATGAACTTTAAGTTGAAGATATCCGTCTTCATTCTTTGAAGGGAGGCTTTAACAGACTTATCTCTTTTATCAATTGGTAAAGACTCTTTTACAAAAGCTTTTGCCATAATAAGCATTAAAATACCCCAAGCACAAAGGATGTAAAAGATATATACCCAGGAGACAAAGCTTAAGATTAGTGAACCTAAAAGTGGCGCTAAGATAGGTGCAAGTGAATTTATTGACATTAAAAAGGCCATAAATGAGGTTAACTCATGACCTTTATATAGATCACAGGCAATGGATCTTGTAAGTACGATACCACCTGATGCGCACATACCTTGAAGAACTCTAAAGAAAATAAATAAGGTAATGGTTGGTGCTATAGCACAGAAAAAGGAGCTTATTGCAAATAACACTAAGCTTATGATTAAAGGTTTAGTACGACCATAAGTATCAGATACTGGTCCTATAATGAGCTGTCCTAAAGCTAAACCTAAAAAAGATGCGGTAAGAGAGCTTTGAGCAAGTGAAGTGGTGGTATTAAAGGTATCTACAACTTGAGGTAAAGCTGGTAAATATACATCAGTACACATCGGTGCAAAGGCACAGAGCATACCTAAAGAAAAGACAAAGAAAATCGAAGTATTTTTAAACATGACAGGATATAAAATGACAAAGGCGGCTTGCGCCACCCCTGTAAATTAAAAATAAAACTGATTACTTATTAGTAAGCTCATTTACTGCAGCTTCAACTTCGTCTTCATTTACCAGTACTAACTGACGAAGTTTGTCATCTAAGCTTGCAAACTCTTTTCCAAGTTTTAAAGAGTTTAGAGCATAGATTAACAAGGCTCTCTTTACTGGATGATCAAGCACACCATCCTTTGGTAGACCGTAATCAAGCTCGATAGCACGACGAGCTTTTTCATCAAGATTTGGATTTGCTTTTAACTTTAATAGAATGTTAGTGTTCCAATCTACATCATCAAAAGCTGAAGTTCCAACTTCCTTAAAGCCATTACCTACAGGATCAGGGAAACGGTCAGATGGAGCAACAATCTTAGGTACATCTGCCTTCTTTACACGAGATAAAACATAATCTCTGAAATTGTGCTTAGTAAAGCAGTAAGCTCTCATATGCCAACGGATACCGTCAAAAGCAAAAGAATGAGGAGCAATTAAATAATCGTCATCTTTTTCACCATCTAAAGACTTGTACACAATGTGCACAGCCATCTTGCCACGAATAGCATCGATGATGTTGATTAAAGATTTATCGTCAATGATGCGCTTTGGTGGCTCTAGAGTTGCAATACCAACATCAGGAGTGTAACCAAAGAAGTTCTCGCTAGTAGAAAGTTTATCTCTTGCTACATTATAAAGATCATTTAAGATCACATCGCTGTTACATAAGCTTGGGAAGATAGGTTTGAAGTCGTCAGTACGTAAATATCCCTTTTTACTGTTGTCATACTGAAGATTCTCTCTTGGAGGATTAGCTTGTTTTACTAAAGACTTATAATAAGAAAGATCTAAAGATGACTGAGGGATTGAGATACCAAAGAAGTCTACAAGATCAGCACGATTGATTTTGCCATCTACGCATAATCTAAAATCGATAAACTCGATACGTCGAGCTCTGCTCCATTTGCTTGCTAATTCCTTAATCTCATCTGACTGTTGTTCTTCTGTATTGCTCATTATCTCACCTACAATATGTAACTTAATTAAGACATTAATAATTATACAATATTATATAATATAATTTATATCTATGTTAACAAAATTTTGTAATTGTATAAAGCATTTTACACAATATTTTTTACCTTTTGCAATATCAAATTTTAAAATGTTGCGTAATTTGCAATCATTTTTTTAAGAATTGAACCTTAAGCTACTAAACCTAAACAATCATCTGAATTGGTAGAAGCAAGACGATTATCTTCTACTACTAGAGACAAAAAGATCTTTAAAGTACCTAAAATTGATTTGCTAAAAGCTAAACTTTCAAAATCACATCCGCTCTAATTTCTCAAGACACAAACTTACCATACCAGAAACTGTATCTTCACGAAGATTGTCGGTAATTTCAATTTTAGGAAGCAAAGCCTCCTCTGCAGCTGTAGACAATCTCTTTTTAAGTCGGTCGATTAAACCTGGTTTAAGTGTTTCTGTATAGATAGCTACGTAACCTGGGTTTAACACGCACATCACCGCTCTAATGGTTCTAATGGCTAGATCGTCAGCTTGTAAAGTTTCTTGTGGTAATACACCTTCATCGTTATACATAGGGAAATATCTAATCTCACCTGCCATACCGTCTTTACCTCGTAATACAGATCCGTTATAGCAGAAACCACAACCTGGAATTTTACCTGGCACTAGGATAATACCACTTACACATTCTTGAACTTTACATCTTTTATAACAACCTAAGGTGGCAGCGTTAATATCAGTTTCAAAAAACACAGGAAGATTAAAGTTCTTAGTCATGTGTAAAGCTAATCTTTTAGATAAAGGATCATGACGAATTGCAGAGCCTACTCTGCCACCGACATCGTCAGATGGCATTGAAATACCAATAATAGAGATCTTTGGAAATTCATTGATAAAACGAGTAATACCTATCTTAAACTCATTAGTAAGAACCCCTAAGCTCTCCTCAATTAGCTCTTCTTTTCTTTTAATACATTCACCAAATAAGTTATGTACGGTATAACCTACATACTTATGCCCAGAGCGTATATATACAGATAAAATAAGCATCAGCTTATTCATTTCGTTAAAGCGATAGGTGGTTGCAGGTCTGCCATTTGGAATGGAGCTTTTCTCCCCTTCAAGAACTTCACCTGAAGCGATAAGGTAAGATAACAGCTTGTTTAAAGTAACTACAGATAAACTAGTTTTCTCTTTTAGTTTAGATACAGTACAAACTTGCTCTTGATGCAAAGCACGTCTTACTAGCTGTAAATTCTGCTTTCTAATTTGTTTAGAGGTAATGGTAGAACTGTTCTCAATCATATTAACTCTTTTATAATTAAGTTATTAAACCTAGTTAAATAATAACTATTTTTTTTGATTGACGCAATAATCACACTTTAATGTTAAATTTATTAAACACTAAAACAAGATATTTTTACATTATCTTATTGTTTTATAATTATATTTTGCAAGGTATAGATATTTATTATTCTTAAATGTTACTTTTAACTAAAAATTTTATATTTTGCCATACAATTTTCAATAATTTGACATGTCACCTTTTACTAAATTGCTTATTTAAAGGCTTTTTAAAAGGTGTTTTTTTAAATTTTCATTTTTAATTAAATTTTCATTTTTTTGATATTTTTTCATCAAAAATTTGTCAAATTACAAATATTAACTAAAATTATTACAACGGTATTTTTATGTACCATGTTTTTCACACACTGCAAACGAGGAGCCTTAATGCTTCAAATTAGATTACATGGCCGTGGAGGCCAAGGTGTTGTGACCGCTGCAGAAATGCTAACCTTAGCTGCTTTCTACGAAGGCCACTTTGCACAAGCTTTCCCAAGTTTCGGTTCAGAGCGTACAGGTGCACCAGTTGTTGCCTATGCTCGTATTGATAACAAAGACATTCGTACACACGAGCCAATTCAAAAACCTAATGTTGTTTTAATTCAAGATAAAACTCTATTAGGCTCAGTTGATGTATTTGGCGGTCTTGATCCTAATGGATTTGCTGTTATCAACTCAAAGGATGCACCTGAGGTTGTCGTTCCTGAGATTGTTAAGATGCTACCAAAGGGACATGTTTTCACTGTTCCTGCAACTGATTTTGCAATGCAAAAGATTGGTAAGCCACTACCTGGCGCTCCAATGCTAGCAGCTCTAGCTGCAGTTACTGACATTCTAAAGTTAGAGTCAGTACAAAAAGCCTTCCAGGCAAGATATCCTGGCAAGATTGGTGATGCAAATGCAGAGACAGCTGCACTTGCTTATAACTACATCAAAGGAGAATAATTAACATGCTAGAGCAAATTGAAGGATCATTAGGTGTAGCTAAGGCTGTTGCCCTATGTCGTCCAGGTGTAGTTTGTGCCTACCCTATTTCTCCACAAACTCACATTGTTGAGAACTTAGGTAAGTTTGTTAAAAATGGTGAGTTAAAAGACTGTGATTTCTTAAATGTAGAATCAGAGTTCAGTGCAATTTCAGTATCAATTGGTTCTGAAGTTGGTGGTGCTCGTACTTATACAGCTACCGCATCTCAAGGTTTATTATTCATGACTGAAGGTATTTACTCAGCCTCAGGCTTAGGTTTACCTATCGTTATGACAGTAGCTTCTCGTGCTATCGGTGGTCCTATCAACATTTGGAACGATCACTCAGACTCTTTATCACAACGTGATAGTGGCTGGTTACAATTATTCTGCGAATCCAACCAAGATGCTGTTGATACCCACATCATGGCATTTAAGATTGCTGAAAAAGTAGGTCTTCCTGTAATGGTATGTATGGATGGTTTCGTACTTACCCACGCTTTTGAAAGATTAGATATCCCATCACAAGAGACTGTAGATAAGTTCTTAAAGCCATATGAGCCAAAAGAATACTTAAATACCAAAGAGCCAGTATCTATTGGTGCTATGGTTGGTCCTGAGGCCTTTACTGAGGTTCGCCTACTACAACAACGTAAGATGGCTAAAGCTTTAGACGTTATTGAAGAAGTAACTAAAGAATACCGTGCTCTAACAGGCTCTAAGTCTGGTGGTTTATTAGATTGCTACAACTGTGAAAACGCTGATTTGAAGTTAATCATTTTAGGTTCAACAGTTGGTAC
>JAEWPL010000267.1 GCA_023460615.1 Pseudomonadota bacterium
GGACATTAACCTTATCGCGGTACCTTGAATAAAGTGCCTGACTGCTTCCTTCCGGACCTGATCGGTTAACACTTCAACAAGTACGCGAGAGCTAATGTCCCATAGAGCATGTAAATGATATTGAAAAATTCAATAAAAATCAAGGTGGTATGGGGAAATTTTAAAAGTCTTAGATTTATCTTTTCCACTCTCTTAGACAATTACAAAAATAACAATTGGAAGAAGATGTCGCAAGATAAGGTAACTACTAGAATTTAATAGTTACCTTGTATTGATTTGAAGAATGATAATAAAGAATCTTATAAAGTTATTGACATGGTTGTCTTTAAAGATCTCTTTCAACGCATTCATACAAGATTAAATCAGGTTTAAACTTTGTAATAATGTCTTCAGCAAGAGGTTTTCTTTCAATCAGCGCATTATGATGGATGGTTATAATATGCTCAAAAAGACCTTCACAAAAGGCTCTGTAACCAGCATGATAAAAACTGTCAGAAAAAATAACCACTGTTTTTTTGATTGGAGCATTTTGATTTATAGTTTCTATAACATCTTCAAAAGGATGGTAATTTGGTACATCTACACCAACCAATTCTTTTTGACTAATTTCAAAATACGGTTTATCTAATTGTTTATAGGCTTTTACTGTTAGATCATCTTGTTTATCTAAGGAAAAGATTGCACAATCGTATACAGAGCTATTTTTATAACCTGCAAATCCATTACCTAAATCGCCACTGTTTCTAATTGACCAGCTATATTTGTAAGGCTTTTTAATAAAATCATTTCCTAAAATAGTCTCCATATTACTATTGAAAGCTAAATAGGCAGCATATTGATTCCAATGGGTATCACCTAAATAATACAAAATACCGTCTTTTTTATGCTCTTTGAGTAAATCATAATTATCAAGCACAGTAAGATCTTGCTCTTGCATAAACTCTATTTTTTTGTTTGCAAGTCTGTATTTTCCAGGATGTCCAATCCAAGGTACTGCCTTTTCTGGATAAATACCAAGCTTATCAGGACCTACAATTACATAAGTAGGTGCACCTAGTGCTAAAGCTTGTACTTTTTTAATCTTATTAACTATAAATTTTTGCCTTTGGGGATTAAAGAGTACATCTTCAGTATGTTGTTTATAATATTTATCTGAAGATAAAAAAAGCCAATTATCTAATCCTTCAATGGCAACACCTTGCTTATTAGCTTCAAAACCTTTAAAAAACTTTTTATTGTAAACAGGCTCAATGAGTGAATTTAACGAAAATCTAAACAATAATCTGTCTTCAAAGTATTTAGAGATGTCGTTAAGGAATTTAGAAGAAAAAGATTTAATTGATACTTGGGGAAACTGATACATTCTTCTATTTTCTGATTTAATAATCTCATCATTTGAAGATAGAAGACCTACGATAGGGATTGCAAAAAATGAAATTACAATAGCTGCAGAAATTAAAGTAATTACCTTACTTTTAAATGACTTATTTACATTAGTATTCATAACTGTATATACCGCTTGATCTATTAAAAGTTAAAGTAAATAAATGGATTTTTAGCACCTAAATACAATACAGCCAAACTTAAAACTAAGAAAGCTGCATTTAAAATATAAGGAATTAACCTAACAGTTTTTTCTTCACAAGAATTTGAGGAAAAAGCTTTTAATGAGAATAGGGAGATAAATGAGCCAACAACTAAAGCAATTACATTAAAGCTATAGCAAGGGTAATTTAGAGCAAAACTCTTATCAAAACTTTCAAATGTAAACATTCTTCCTATATAACTAAAAGCTTGCTCTAAATTTTCAGCTCTGAATATAACCCATCCTATAATCACAGCTAAAAGGCAATAACAGTGCTTAATGATGAATGGTACTTTGCTTACATCTATTTTTGAGCCAAAAACTCTTTCTAGAATTAAGAATAGACCGTGATATAGTCCCCAAACCACGAAGGTTAAAGAAGCACCATGCCAGATACCACAAAGCAAAAATACTAGACATAGATTTAGATAAGTTCTTTTTACACCTACTCTTGAACCACCAATAGGAATATACACATAATCCCTTAACCAGGAGGATAAAGATATATGCCATCTTCTCCAAAATTCTTTTACAGATTTTGACTTATATGGGGAGTTAAAGTTTTCTTTAAACTTAATTCCAGCCATGGCTGCTAAACCAATAGCCATGTCAGAGTAAGCAGAGAAATCAAAGTAAATTTGAATTGTATAAGCTAAAGCACCTAACCAAGAATCACACAAGCTTAAATCAAGACTGGTTGAAAAAGCTGTATCTGCAATAGGAGCTACAGAATTAGCTATTAACAACTTTTTATTGATACCAAGAATAAATCTGTATAAACCATAGTTAAATAAGGTTAAATCGTTTTCTCTGTAATTTAACTGAGGTTCGATATCTTTGTATCTTACAATTGGTCCTGCTACTAAATGAGGGAACATAAAGAAGTAGGTTAAAAAGTTGCTAACCTTATTTTTACCTGATAATTCACCTCTATAAATATCAATAAGGTAACTTATAGCATGGAAGGTAAAGAAACTAATTCCAATTGGAAGAGTTGGATTTTTGAAAAAACAAATGAAATCCAAATCCAAAAAGGTTATAAAAGAGAATAACCAATAAGTATATTTATAGTAAATAAGGCCTAATAAATTACAAGCAACAAAAATTGACAAAAAGATAAAAGTCGTTGATTTAGACTTTGCTTTTAAAAATTCTAGAAAATATCCAAAACCATAATTGATAATACCGTAACATATCAGAACAGTTAGTTTACTATCCTCCCCCCAAGTATAAAAAAGGATACTTACTAAGGTAAGAATAATATTCCTATAATTAGTACTTTTTGAAAGGTAATTAAAAAATAGAAATAAAGGGAGTATAAAAAAACAGAAAGTTAACGATGAAAATACCATAAT
>JAEWPL010000268.1 GCA_023460615.1 Pseudomonadota bacterium
CTATTAGATTCTCTCAACTTGGAAAATCTATTGATAAATTATTAAAGAAAGGTGCTTCAAATGAAGGCAAAGAATATGATAAAGAAGCAGATGAAATTTCAAAAGCTTTAAATAAGGATGACGCTGAGACTATCAAGAAGTTATCTGCTGAGACTCTTGATCAAATTACTCGTCTGCAAAATCCTGCTAAAGAGAATTTACCACTACTATATCAATACATTCCACTACCTCCTACCTATGATGGAGGTAAAGAAGGTGGCTTTAATGCTCAACCTGTAGTTGAAGAAGACGGTAAAAAATCTTGGCATTTAACCTTTGCTTTTGACTTAGAAAATTTAGGACCAATTGAGATTAGAGCGGTGGCTAAAATTCCTGAGTTAAAATTGTCAGTGGTAACTACTACTTTTGAAGCTTTACAAAAGGTTCAAGAAGCACTACCTCATCTAAAAGCAGAGCTGCAAAAGATAGGTATTACTACAAGAAGTGCTAGCGCTCGTTTAGGTCAGGTACATTTAAATACCGATAAAAAGCAAGAAAGCCCTGTAAAACGCGATGATGGCTCTAACTTATCTTTAGATATTTAGGAAATGTATTATGAAAAATAATGATAAAGAAAATATAGATCCTAATAATGAAGCTGCTATTACCAATGAAGATAATCTAAAGGCTGAAGCTGAGACTTTAGAAGCACAAGTTTTTGTTGATGAAAATAAAAAAATTGATGCTACCGATGAGGATAACTCCTTTAAAGCAACTTATGGCAAAGCACAAGCTGCCATTGGTTTAAGCTACCATGAAGGAGATGCTGCTCCGTATGTAAGCTCTAAAGGTGAAAACGAAAAAGCTCAAGCCATTATCGATATGGCAAAAGAATTAGGTATTTATGTACACAAAGATCCAGTGCTTTTCAATCAATTAAAAGCCCTTGAAGAAGGTGAGGAAGTACCAAAAGAGCTATTTGAAATCATAGCTACTATCCTAGCCTTTAGCTATTATTTACAAGGCAAAACTCCAAGTGCCTATACCAGAGAGGATGGCTCAAGAGCTATCAATACAGAAGCTTAAAGGTTTAAAGATAATTTAAAGAGTGGCTACTGCCACTCTTTTTTATTTAATCGAAGGACTCGTCAGGTGAGTAAGGTACAGCCTGAGGGTAGTTTGACTCTGCACTTATGGTACAGTTTTGGTCAACATAGCGAATTTTATCTAAACGAGCAGGTAATAAGGTTAATCCTGGTAGATAACAATGATCACCTACAATATTGCCATCTTTATTAAATTTTACAAATTTAATGCCATCAGGCTTTGTAAGTTCTAGGGAGTTTACACCACGCTCTTGTAAGAACTTTGCATATACTCTCATCGCACCTGAAGATCCAAATAAGCCAGTAGGCTTATTGTCATCAAAACCGACCCAAGTGGCGACTACTTGATCTGAATCAATACCTACAGACCAAGTATCACGACTGTCATTAGTGGTACCTGTCTTAGTTGCAATATTGATATTAGGGAATAGTCTTCCGATTCTGCGACCTGTACCAATCTTTGTAGCCTCAGTCATTACGAACATTGTTAGATAAGAATCTTTAGGATCTAAGGTTGGAACTCCTTTATTATTCTCGCGCTCATAGACAATCTTACCGTTTTTAATCACGGTTCTTAGGGTTGTCAAATCCTGATAACGACCTTCTGTAGCTAAAGAGGTATAGATTTGATTTACCTCAAAAGGAGTAAGCTCAATGGTACCTAGTAGCATGGATGGATAAAAAGGAATACGCTTCTTATCAATACCTACTGAGACTAAGGTATCACGAACTGAATTTAGACCTACTCTCATACCAATTTTTACAGTTGGGATATTCATAGAACGAGCCATAGCCACGTAGGTTGGCATACTACCATGCCACTTTTTATCGTCGTTATGAGGTTGCCACTTTTTACCGTCAGCTAGACGCACAGTGATAGGAGCATCATGTACGATAGTTCCTGTATGAATACCATTGTGGAATGCCGTTAAATAAACAAATGGCTTGATGATAGAGCCAACTTGTCTTTTACCTTCTACCACGCGGTTAAAGCCTGCGTATTGAGGTGTTCTACTGCCTACCACGGCACTAACCTCAGCTGTACGCCAAGAGCTTACTACCATCGCAGCTTCAAGACCTTTCAAGCGACGCTCTTTTTCAATTTGGATGAGCTCTTTTTCTACAGCGTTTTCAGCAGCTAGCTGTGCTTGAGGATCTAAGCTTGTAAAGATTTTTATGCCGTTACCAGATAGGAAATCCTTATCAAATCTAGAGGAGATCTCACGTTTTAAAACACCCATGAAGGCAGGTGTCTTAGAGTAATTCATAGAGCCACGCTTGATAACACCTAAAGGTCTTGCGCTATATTGCTCATACTCTGTTTGAGTTATTCTGCCGCGATTTTTTAGCACTGCAAGTACCACATTACGACGCTCTAGAGCTTTTTCAGGATGTCTCCACGGATCATAGAAGGATGGACCTTTAATAATACCTACTAATAAAGCCATCTGCTCTTGAGTAAGCTCTGATACTGGCACGCCAAAATAGAAATAAGAAGCAAGACCAAAGCCATATATACCTGCACTACCATTTTGACCTAGGTAAATTTCATTTAAGTAAGCTTCTAAGATCTGATCTTTGGTATAGCGATGATTCATGATCAAAGCCATAATGATCTCTTTAAACTTACGGGTATAGCTTCTTTGAGAATTTAAAAAATAGTTTTTAACTAGCTGTTGGGTAATAGTAGAGCCACCTTCAACTACCGAGTGAGCAATGGTATTTTTAACAAAGGCTCTTGCTATAGCAAAGAAATTTACACCAAGATTTGTTCTAAAACTTCTATCCTCAATTTCAAGTAAGGTAGTAACTAAATCCTCTGGTACTTCCTGAAGGCTAATAAAGATTCGGTCTTCTTTTGGATCAATACGGTTAATTCTATCTAACAGCACAGGATCCATTCTCACATAACCTAACTCTTGTCTAGTATCGGCGTTGATTATGTTAGCAATTCTCTGTCCATTAAATTGAACCATGATAGAAATAGAGTCTTCAGCCCCTTCTGGGAATTCAAATGGTCTACGTAAAATAACCATTCTGTTTTTGCTTTCGTTTACCGCATATTCACCAGGATTTTGAGGATTAGCTACCTGTCTGTACTTAAGCAATTGCAGTTCATATTTCATTTGCTTAAAGGAAAGCTTTTGATCAGGGTATAACTCAAGTGGTCTTGAATAAACCACCGCTGGTAACACCCACTTATCGTCTACACCAAATTTTGATAAGACCACTGAATCATAGTAGATAAATAAAAGAGCTAAAAGAGCAAATACTGCACAGCTTACCTTTAAGGAGAATAAAACAATTCTGCGTTTAAAAGACTTTTTAACTTTTTGCTTTTTAGTGTTTTTATCTTGCTTTGATGTATTTGAAGGAGAAACTTGCTCATCTTTTAGAGTGTTTTGAGTTGGATTTTCACCACCAGCTTGATCCTTTGCAAATTCTTGTTCAGCTTTAGGTTCTGTATAAGGGGTTGAATTATCCTGTTGAATAGACTCTTCCACCTTATCCTTTGAGGGAAAAAACTTTTCTTGACTATCGATACTCTCCTCTGAAGCTAAAGGAGCATCAAAGGTAGGCTCAATTCTAGTGTCTTGATTAGGATTTGCGTTATCACAAGGCTTTTGTTCCCCATCAGTTGCGGTAAAACCTTGTAAGATTTGATTTGAAAAATTCTTATCGTCCATTTGAGCGTTTTTATGCAGTATTTTGATAAATTACAAGCTTCCATTATAGCAAATGCTACATCATTATTCTTAAAGATCATCGCTTATAGATATGAGCTTTAAGCCACAAATTTTTCCTAAAAACGATACCTAGTTCAATGATCTTAGAAAAATAATTGTGCTAATCATGTTTTATGTCAAATAATGAATGTATAAACTTGATAGAACAAAAATAATCAAGCATAATTGC
>JAEWPL010000269.1 GCA_023460615.1 Pseudomonadota bacterium
TCATGAGCATTTGCTTTTTCTTGTAAAAGTTAATCATCAACTTACTATCAATATGCTGAAAGAGTCTGTAAATAGTGTCTTTATTGATATTTTCTTCGTAAGGAACAATATGATCTCTTATGTAGTACTCAACAGAATTTAAATCCTTAATACCTTCAGCAACAGTGTGAATTACCAAGGTGGTAAGTAGAGATAAATTTTTCTTTGATAAACCTATTTGCTTTAAAGCTCTACCTGAATAGCTGTTCTCAAAACACTTTTGAATAAAGTATGAGGCACCAATTTTCATATGACGAGGTGGCTCAATATGTAATGAAGGTAATTTAGAATTATTAGAAACAGTAGCAGCTTCTTTCTCATCAGTAGAAGCTATATCAATAGCTGTAAATTCCAGGTTATTTACGCCTTTACGCTCAACCTTAACATCACGAAACTTTGGAAAGTGCAATTTAAAGTAGTGGTTAAATTCAATTACCCCAATACCATCCTTAGAACGAATAATACCAATGGGCTTAACGTTAGTTTTCTTAGTTCTTTTGGTTTCCTTGTCATATAGAGGTGTATAAGCATATACATAGCAGTAACCATTAGCCTTAGAAAAGTTAACGTAGATATTAGGAAATCCGATGCTTAAGTTATCCATAGTGTAAATCCGAAAATTGATGGTATATAATGTAAGATTATATTACACTATTTTTAGATAAAATGCAATACATTTTAGGTATAAAAATTTAAAAATTCTTAGAAAGATCAGATTATTAGTGGGTGATGGGTGGTAGAATCAAAAAAGTTATTAACGTGTAAGATCGGATTTTGAGATCTTAGGGTCAGATAGCCCCTCAATTATTCCACGTTTAATATAAATTGAGTTTCTTACAATCAAATGTAAGTCTTATGGAACTGTTTTATTCATCCTACCTAAGTTGGATAATAAACAAAAAATTCATTTACAACAATGAGCTTAATTCCTATAATATTTTGCAACAGTTCCTGGCACGTTTCGTTCACAGGATGAACGCGACTGAAGTGCCAGGGCATCCTTTTCTTAATCTAGACTTTTGATTTTTATCTGAGTTAAGATCACCGCTCCAAACATTAAAGTTGCACCGATAATCTCTTGTCTTGACATAGCCTCCGATAAGAAGGTTACACCAAAGATTGCACCCATAACTGATTCTAAGGACATGATGAGGGATGCAATTGTAGGGGAAATTCCTCTTTGAGCTACAATTTGCAAGGTATAAGCAATACCATTAGATAAAGCACCAGCATAGAGTAGTGGTAATAGTGCTTTATATACATCCTCAATTGCAGGAGCTCCTGTAATAAGCATTAGAATAAAGCCAAAGCAGGAAGCACAAAAGAATTGACCACATGAAAGCATTACGCCATCTACGTAGTTAATGAAATATGCAATGACTAGGATATGAAAAGCAAAACCTAGCGCACAAATTAGCACTAATAAATCACCAACTTCAAAAGATAACGAGCCTTTGACCGTAAATAAATATAAACCGATAAAAGAAAGTACTACACAAAGGACAATCTTCTTGGTGATCTTATGACCTAAAAATATTCCAATTAAAGGCACAAAAATCATGTATAAAGAGGTGATGAAACTTGCTTTATTTACATCAGTATAAACTAAACCAAATTGTTGGAAGGATTCTGATATAAAAAGGCAAAAGCCACAGGCTAGGGAGCCTATAAGAAGCTTTCTTTTTGAGCTGCAACGAAGGGTAGTTCCTTTTTTGTGTGCAACTTTTGAAAGGAACATAATCAGCGGAATTAAGCACAAACCACCGATTAGCGTTCTGTAAAAGGTAAAAGCAAAAGGAGAAATATATGAGAGACCTAATTTCTGAGCTACAAAGCCAGAGCCCCAAATAGTTGCTACTAAAAAGAGTAAAAGATATTGCCTAAGTTCGAACATAGCTAAACTAACTATTAGATTACAAAATAATAAGAAAGTTTAATTATATAACTATTTTGAGAGATACGGCAGTTTCACTCTAAATATAGATCATGTATAATTGATAAGTTTTTTAATATGTAAGATAAATTCTTTTTTTAATATTTATAATAAATGGATGTAACGAACAAAAACAGCTTAACAGCTGATCCTACCGCTGCAAGATATGGGGCTAATCGTACAGATAAAGCTCCTAAGTTCGTGCGTTCTAAAGATAGATGTCACATCATAACTAGAACTCCTATATACGATATCAATTGTAACTTACTTGCTTATAACTTTAGATTTACCGCAGGTGAGGAGAGTTTTAGACCTGATCAGTTGTTAAAAAAGCACGTAAAACATGTGCTTATAGGTTTCTTTATTCGTCGTCCAATTGACGATTTTACTCAGCAATCAGTTCAAGTGATGACTGAGTTGCCTTTAACAAAGGAGATTTCAAAGTTCTCAAAACCGCTACCAGCTAATCGTTTTATCCTTCATTTACAGGATAGACAGGATTCGTCAGCATCCTTCCAACATCAAGTAAATATGTTAAGAAGAGAAGCTATGACTATTGCTTGCGATGTCTACACTATTGTGTACACTAACTGGTTCACAGAGCTTCGTTCTATCTCATATGCAGTAATCGATATGACCTTAGATATCGAGGAGCAATTTATCTTAGCTAAGAACATTGTTAAGAAAGCTCCTTGGATTAAGATCATTTGTGATCGCTGCGATACTTTAAATAAGGTTTCCATTGCTTTTGAAGCTGGTGCAAATTATGTTTGCGCACCGACCTTTACTAAAGATACTTTAAAAGCAAAGTTTAATGCTTACCACTACAAGTATAACAAGCAAATTTATAACTATATTCCTGTAGTGTTATCAGAGATCTTAGAGAACAGACCAAATTATCAGTTATTCTTTGAGTTACTGTCCTTTAAGCCATCAATTAAGAATAATATTCCATTCTATTTGAGCTTTATTCAAAAGGATATTGATCCTGATTATATCTTCACAGACATTGAGCAGTGCGTGTACGATATAAGTACCGATGCTTTACATAAGCTTATTTGCTTAATCTGTTTAGATTTATTAGAAGAGTTTTATCACAACGACAATGAGATCAATAAATTCCTAGCTTACGAGCCTGTAAAGCAGATCTTAATCAGAGCTAAATTTATTGAGGAGTTGCTAGCTAATCGTCATGCTGATATTGATATTTCCTGGGCGTTTACCTTAGGTTTATGCTCTAATATCAATTTGTTATATCCATACTCAATTCCTGAGACTATTATCGTGTTAAATGATATTAGTGCAAAGATTGCTAACCTCTGTAGAGATGAGAAACTCTTTGGTTATGCCTTACGCATTTCTCAGTGTTTAGAATCCCTAGATTTAGGCTTTGTTGATAAGATCATTGAAAGTGAAGTCTTTTCTCGTCATGAGATCTTATTTGCCTATGAGAACGCCTTGATGTGGCTATCCTCCTTTATTGAGTACACCACAACTAAACGTTACTAATCTTTAAGCTCTAAGAGAAATAGCTAATGGCTTAGCTATTCTCGTTTTTGTTCACCTTACGGTTCTGTAAGAATACACTTAAAGCAACCAAAACCACGCCCACATAGAAGGATAAGTTAACTTCTTTTGCCTCACCAAAGAATAACATGGCGATGATAATGGCATATACAGGCTCTAAGTTAAAGGTTAAGTTAATGGTAAAGGCTGAGAGCTTTGAGGAGAGTTTAATTACCAAAAGATATAAATAAACAGTAAAAACAGAGCCTAAAGCAAATAAGTAGAAGATATTGTGAGAGTTAAAGTAAAACTCGTCTGCAGCACCTTTCATCCTACAAATAGGGTAGCAGATGGCACTAACTAAAAGTCCACCAAACATCTCGTAATTGATGCAAGTGTAAGGATCAAGTGTAGGTGTAAACTTTTTATTATAGATTGAATAAAGACTTGAGAACATGGCTGAGATAAAGCCTATGATAATACCGAGTCTAAACTTAGTATCAAAGTTAAAGATCAGTAATAAACCTGCAATGATGATTAAGCCGTAGATTAAGTTTGTTGGTTTAATACGAGTCTTTAAGATAATAGGTTCAAAAGCTGTAGTAAAAAAGCAGGTGGCTGCAATGGTGATAGTACCTATGGAAATATTTGACAGCTTGATGGATAGATAGAAAAAGATAAAATGTAAGCACAAAAGTCCGCCTACAA
>JAEWPL010000270.1 GCA_023460615.1 Pseudomonadota bacterium
TAACAATGGTTTCCGTAATGGCGGTTACGCAAATGCAAGTATAAAAGCCCAAATGGTCCAGAGTGAAAAAGGCAGGATTTACATATTCCGGAGCATGTTCGGTCAGCGGGAGATGTTGAAATAGTCCATTTATAAACTGAAACAAGTCTCAAAATCCGGTGCCCATTTCCTTATACAAGACAGGGGAAAATGAAGGAAAATGGCACTGAATGCTTTCAAATACATATTAATAAGTTCGCGCGAGGTGGGCCGCAAAGCGGCGGCTCCATCTTTTCCGGAGCATGTTCGGTCAGTTCGGGACAAGATGACCGAATCGAGTCCGGAAGGGTCGTTTCAGTGTTGTTTTTCCGGAGCATGTTCGGTCACTTATAAAAATAACAGGCTGTCTCTCAAGGTATTCCGGAGCATGTTCGGTCACTTTCCCCTGCCTTACTCTTACCTTTGTATTTTCAATAGCGAAATACAAAGGAAGACAGATATGGCTGGAAAAATCACATCTATGAGCAAGATCAAACAGGTCTTAATAATGCATCGCAACGGGATGTCCAATCGCAAGATTGCATCCGCACTAGGTATTGACAAGTGTACGGTAAACGAGTATGTTCGCAAGGCCAGGACTTGTACCTTAAGTCTGGAGGCATTGCTGCTTTTGGAAGGGCCGGAACTGGAGGCTCAAATGTTTGCCGGCAATCCGGCGTACACGGATGAGCGCATGAAACACTTTCTAGAGAAGTTGCCGTATTTCCGTGAGCAGCTTGAAGATAAACATGTTACTCGCCTTCTTCTGTGGGAGGAATATCGCAAGGAAAATCCTGACGGCTATGGCAAGAGCCAGTTCTTTTACCATCTCAAACAGAATCTGGTAGCGCAGAAACAGGTGGCTGTTCTGCGGAATACCTATAAGGCAGGTGAAATACTTATGATAGACTTTGCTGGCGACAAGTTATCGTATATTGACACCCAAAGTGGAGAAAGAATCCACGTAGAAGTGTTTGTAGGCACAATGCCTTATAGTGGTCTAACCTTCGCGATAGCCGTTCCCTCCCAAAAGGTCGAAGACTTCGTATATGCTTTGAGAATGTGTCTGGAGGCTCTCGGTGGAGTCCCGCACATCGTTATTCCCGACAATCTGAAGTCGGCAGTTGTCAAGGCTGACAGGTGGAATCCTACACTAAACGCGGCTCTCGTTGACATGGGGAATCATTATGGCTTTGCCGTCCTGCCTGCACGAGTAGCAACGCCGACAGATAAAGCTTCTGTTGAAAGTGATGTAAACCGCATCTATCAACGAGTCTATGCAAAATTACGTAAGCGTGTGTTCTACTCTTTAATGGAGTTAAACCAAGGCATATATGAGTTGGTGAAAGCGCATAACCAAACTCGTATGCAGGAGCATCCCTATACTCGAGAAGAGCGCTTTCACGCTATGGAGCGTGGTGAGTTGGGGCCTATCCCTGAGCAAATATATGAGGTGAAGCACACCAGCACCGTCACTGTAAGTCCCCAAGGCGAGGTGCGCTTGGCTGAGGATCAACACTACTACACTGTCCCTTATGCCCACATAGGCCGCAAAGCACAGTTAATATACACCCGCTCGACAGTGAAAATCTTCATTGACAATAAATGTGTTGCATCCCATGTGCGAAATCGCGAACCAGGTGAACACACACAGATAAAAGAGCATCTTGCACCTAATATTCAGGCTTACCTAAGCCGTTCTCCTGAATACTACTGCACCAAGGCTAAGGAGGAACAATCGCCTGAATTGGAGTCTTTTATCCAAAGCCTGTTTATGAACCGCAAGTACGGAGTGACGGATGCCATCTGCTTCAATCTCTGCGAGTTCCTCTTTGGCCTGAGGAAGAAAACGCCTGCGGAGGCCTTCCGCCAGACAGTAAAAATCTGTGCCGATAATCATATCTTCTCAAAGGATGATATCCTCACTATGTGCAAACTAATGCAACGCCAGGGAGAAGAACAAGAGATGTCCAACACGGACGTTCAACCACAAAATCACGAAAATACCAGAGGGGCAGACTTTTTTAAATAAACGACAACATCATTATGGAAACAACAATCTCATCGGCCCTAAAGGCCTTGAAAATGCCAGGAATGGCGGAAAGTTGGCGGGTAATGGAGGAGACTCATCAACTGGACAAACTATCGGTTCGGGAGGCTATGCCTCTGCTTCTGCAAGCGGAAATGGATAACCGCGAAACGAACCGCATATCAAAACTCATCAAAGGTGCCGGCTTCAGGCTTACAGCCACCATTGAAGAACTAGACATCAATGCAGCACGTGGCGTTCCAGCAGATGTAATCACTCAGTTGGGAACAGGTGAATACATCAAAAAGGGTGGTACAATCATCATCAGCGGAGCTGCAGGCACGGGCAAGACTTATCTTGCAAATGCACTTGGCGACAAGGCTTGCAGACAGGGTTACAAGGTATCTTACTTCACTATGCAACGTCTCTCCGACCAAATGAGACTTGCTCGTCTGGAGGGGAAAGAACTCCGGTTCTTTGAAAAAATGACTCGCTATGATCTCATAATCATAGATGACTTTGGCATGAAGCCTATTGAAGGGCAGTTCCAAAACGACTTCGAACAGATCCTGGATGATCGTTATGGCAAAAAGGCTCTAATTATTGCCAGCCAACTTCCTGTATCTGACTGGTATGCTCTCTTTAAAAATGAGCTCATTGCAGAAGCTTGCCTCGACAGAATAATCCACAAAGCAACACGCCTCCAACTCAAAGGAGAGAGTCTGAGAAAAAAGTATTAACTTCGTAGCAAATATCTGTCTTTACTCACAAAAAAGTGAACGGGTATCACCGGAATGCTGAACGGGTATCGTCCGGAATAAGTACGCAGGCACTAATCGGGGAAGGAAAAACCGTTGAGGAGACCATAGAGGACTTTCTCGGAACCTTCGAAGCAATGAAGCAGGACTATATTTCTGCTGGAAATGAGTTCGAGGATGTGGATATTGAGTTCTGCTACGATACGGCCAGCTTC
>JAEWPL010000271.1 GCA_023460615.1 Pseudomonadota bacterium
TATATGTTAAATAAACTTGGTAAGATAACCTTATTAGCCACCACCTTCTTTGCACTTACAGCTAGCGCACAAACAATCCATGTAGGTACTGAGCCTACCTTTGCTCCTTTTGGCTTTGTAGATAAGAACACTTCACAAGTTGTAGGTTTTGATATTGATATTATCAATGCCATCGGTAAAGCTGTTGGTATTGAGGTTGTAATTGAGAGCTTACAGTTTGACGGTTTAATTCCTGCTGTATTATCAAATTCTATTGATGCGGCAATTTCTGGTATGACCAAAAATCCTCAGCGTGAGCAACAAGTTTTATTCTCTGATCCTTACTATGTAGCAGGTCAAGATTTGATGATTAGAAAAGAAGATCTTGGTAAATACACTAAGATGAGCGATCTTGAGGGGAAGAAGGTTTGTGTTCAAATAGGCTCTGCTGGTGCGCAAATAGCAAATGGCATTAAAAACGCAGAAGTTAAAAACTACAATACTATGACCGAAGCTTACATTGAGCTATCGAAAAAAGGCTGTGAAGCAGCCATTACAGGTACTCCTGTAAATCAATTTTATTTAGTAGAAACAGGAGATAAAAAGCTTGCTCATGTGCCTGAGAGTGTAGTTAAGGCAACTGATCTTGGTATTATCACCAATAAGAAAAACACAGAGCTTATGAAGCAAATCAATCAAGGCTTAAAGATCATTAAAGAGAATGGTCAGTACGACGAGATCTACAATAAGTGGTTTAAGAAATAATCACTAGAAACTAAAGCTCTAGCCAAAGCTAGAGCTTTAGTTGTTAAATAGCCAGCACAGCTTTAGCTACCTTTTGATAAGCCTCTTCACTTACAAATTCTCGAAGAATAGTCAAAGCAAATTTAATCGCATTATAAGGACCATTAGCTGTGATAATTTGCAGATTGTCAGTAATGGCTATCTCACAAGATTTAAAGATCCCTTCATTATCACAACCAGGATAACAAGTCATGTTATCGTGCTTTTGTAAAATTCCATTCTTATATAGCACTACATAAGGGGCTGCACAGATTGCTGCAATCTTTTTGTTATTAGCTTTTTGCTGCTTTAAAAGATCGATAAATTTATCTGAGCCATTTAGACTATCTGTTTTAGGTCCACCTGGCACAACTATAATATCAAAGTCACCATCTAAATCCTCGATGGTAGTATTAGTAAGCACCACATTACCGTTGGCAAGATTTACTAATCTCTCCTCACCGGTATTAACCGCACAAGTTGTAACGTGGACGCCACCACGGTTTAGAATATCAACACAACTTAAATATTCAATATCCTCAGTGCCATTGGTGCATACCACTAAAGCTGTAGTCATAAATTCTTCCTCATAAAAGTGATAATTTGTGATTTTATAGTGTTCAAAGAAGACACGCTAAATAAATCTTATAAAAATGTTGAGTAGATCAGATGTATGGTTGTAAATGTGATAAATAAGGCAAATTTTGGAGAAAATAGATCGGAAGTTGTAAAAATACTCCAACCTTTAAAGAGATTGGAGTAGTAGATTTAAAGGAAAAGTTTACTTGGTGCCAAAAATTCTATCACCAGCGTCACCTAAACCAGGGCAGATGTAAGCATCTTTGTTTAAGCAACGGTCTAATTGACCAACATAAATTTGTACATCAGGATGCTCGGTTGCAAGTTTCTCAAGACCTTCAGGAGCAGCAAGAATACAAACAAACTTAATTTTTACAGCCCCTTTTTCTTTTAACATTGATACAGCGTCTACTGCAGAGCCACCAGTTGCTAGCATAGGATCTACAATAATGCTAATTCTCTTATCAATGTTTTGAGGTAATTTACAGAAGTAAGTTACAGGCTTGTGAGTCTTTTCATCACGGTACATACCGATATGACCAATACGAGCTGATGGCACTAAAGCTTCAATACCAGGAACCATACCTAAACCAGCTCTTAAAACCGGAATGATAGCTAGTTTTAAACCATCAATCATAGGAGTCATGCAAGTCTCAAGGGGAGTTTCTACCTCCACATCCTTAAGTGGCAAATCTTTTAAAGCTTCATAAGCTTCAAGCATGGCAATTTCTTCAACTAGTTGTCTAAACTTATTAGTACTTGATTCTCTATCACGAAGTAGGGAGATCTTATGCTTAATAAGTGGGTGCGAAAAAATTGTAATATTCTTGTTGTTGTAAAAGTCCATGTTAGTTTCCTTTATTTGCTTCTTCGCTATTTTCTGCCATAGCCATTTGGAAAGTGTATTTATTGCCAGGTAATACCGCATTTAGCACAATACCTGCAATAGCTGCAATTGCAAGAGAGGTTAAGGTAATGCTTGTTCCAAATACAGTAAAGGTAAATCCATCTTTAAAGCCTAAACCACATACAAAGATGATGGCCGCAATAATAAGGTTTCTTGATTTTGACAAATCAACTTTGTTATCCACAATATTTCTTACGCCAATAGCTGAAATCATACCGTAAAGGATAAAGGAAATACCACCAATAATAGCAGTTGGCATGGTGGAAATAACGGCTGAGAATTTTGGAATAAAGGATAGACCTATGGCAAATAAAGCAGCAATTCTAATTACACGTGGATCATAAACACGAGATAAAGCTAGTACACCTGTGTTTTCTCCATAAGTGGTGTTAGCAGGACCACCTATGAAACCTGCAAAGGAGGTAGCTAGACCATCACCTAATAAAGTTCTGTGTAAACCTGGGGATGCGATATAGTTTTTGCCTACGGTTGCACTAATTGCTGACATATCACCAATGTGCTCCATCATAGTAGCAGCTGCAATAGGAGCCATTACTAGAATAGCGGTTATATCAAATTTGCACATTTGAAATGGAGGGAAACCAAGCCAGCTTTCACTTGCAATTGGTGCATAATTGATAATTGAGGAGCCATCAGCGTTGGTGTAGCCTAAGTAATTTAAAATTACAGCCACGATATAAAGTAGCACTACTCCCATAAGTATAGGAATAATTTTAAATAAGCCTCTACCCCAAATATTAAATACGATAACAGTAAGCAAAGCTGCAATAGATAATGGCCAGTTTACTGCAGAGTTTGCTACAGCTACAGAGGATAATGATAGACCAATACAGATAATCATAGGTCCTGTAACTACAGGTGGTAAAAAACGCATTACTTTTGCAATACCAACTGTTTTGATAATCAAAGCCATAGCAAGGTAAACTAGACCTGCAATTACGATACCACCACAAGCATAAGCTGCTTTATCATTTACGGACATAGTTTCGTAAATACCGGTTTTTAGATTTGCGATGGTGTAAAAACCACCTAAGAAAGCAAATGAAGATCCTAAAAAGGCAGGCACCTGCATTCTGCTACAAAGATGAAAGATTAAAGTACCAAAACCTGCGCAAAAGAGAGTAACAGCTACAGTAAGACCTTGAGTTAGAGTTTCACCGCAAGCATCTTTGAAAAAGCCCATTACTAGGATAGGAACTAGGATGGTGGCACCAAACATGGCAAACATGTGTTGAACGCCTAAAATTAACATTCTAGGTATACCTAAGCTTCTAGCATCATAAATGGCATGATCATAGTTAGATTTCATCACTTCACCTTTAAATTAAATTTATCTTTTGTAAAAGCAATAATGCTTGCTCATTATAGATCGGCAAGAGTGAATATGCTGAAGGACTTTTACAATTAGTGCTTAGAGTGTGAAGTGCACAAAAATAGTTAAAAAAGCCAAAATTTTGGTTGACGATTAAAATTTTAGTGGGGATTAAACTGAGCTTAGTGGCTCCTCCTGCGGGACTTGAACCTGCGACATACGGATTAACAGTCCGCCGTTCTACCGACTGAACTAAGGAGGAACACCTTGAAATTCTGTTTTCAAGCAGTCTTGAAAACGGGGACCATTATAAGCATTAAGCAATGATGTGTCAACAGTTTTATAACAAAAAGATCATATTATTAGCACACAAATTTTCTATCTTCTAAAGAATATGATATTTAAGCTATTTTATATAAGGTGCAAAAGTATCTCCTTTAAGTTTATAAAAATCTTTTTGCTTAAAGTTTAAGAAAAACGCGTTAGTAGATTCACCAATAAAAGCTGTTTGTGGTAAATCCACAAAGATATCGCTAGGAGTGCACAAAGAGTCTGTTTTTGAAAACACATTGTTTTCAATAGATCTTTTGATGATTTCACTTAGGCAGATATAAGAATAAAAGCCTTTGATATGAGTAACATTAGACTCTTTATTATCATCGCTACTGATAAACTTAATCATGACAGGTATTTTGGTAATAGTATCCGTTGGGATCTCTCTTAATCTTGAGATTTGCATCTTATCTCCACGAATAGCAGCACCGTGCTCTGGGATCATGATAAATAAAGTATCTCTTTTAGCTTTTTGTAAATTGTCGATAAAGTCTTCAATATCATTTAACAGGATCTTAAGTCTTGGTTTATAAGGCTCTGATCTTGATTGGCCTACGATTCTGTTACCGTCATGTAAGGATAAAACGTTCATGAAAGTTACTACGTTTTGAGAATCTTGTAGGTTTCTTGCATTTACATACTGTGAAAATAATTGTCTATCAGAATAGATAGGAGTGCCATCAAAAGATTGGTAGGCAGCTTTAAGCTTTTTTAGATCGTAAAGGTGAGTATCAAGACCTGCTAACTCATTTAAACTTTTAAGGTAATCACCATAAACACCATCATGATCAAAATATACTTGGCTGTTAAAACCAAGACCTTCAAGCGAGGTTAATAATTCACATTCTGCTCTACGCTCTTGATACATTTGCTTTTCAGTTTGCTGTCCGCAATTTGCTCTAAGCAAGCGCATAGAAGCTGGAGTAGAGTAGGAGGACACTGAATTAAAATCGTCAAAGGCAAAGTCAAACTTTTTAAACACAGAGTGGGTCATCAGATCTGAAACTACCACATCATCTGTTGCCATAGAGCAGATATTTAAAATAACAATATCAAATGGTTGGTAATTTATAGGCAAACTCTCAGGCATAGTTACTATTCTTGATTTTTCATGTTCAAAGAAAGTATCAAGATAGCTTTGGATGTTTGATGGGGTTACTTTGCCTACCTGTGGTGGAATATCAGGACTATTAGCAACAGCAACCTGAACATTAGTTTGTTCTTGAGTAGTTACGTACATGGAATTTAAGTTTACGTACGCAATTAGTGCTATTCCAATAATCAATACAGGTGCATAGTTTAGAATATCAAATAGGAAGTAGCAGGCAATAAAGAGCACTATGAGCAAGGCAATTAGTTTAAAGTTTATAAAATCTGTAATAAGTTGCTCAAAATTTACTAAATTCTCAAGCACACTTGCTTGATTAAAATTAAACAGCGTCATATTAGCCAAATAGCTGTCTTTATAAAGCACAATAATGGCTAGAACACATACAGTTATGTAGTAAATTCTTTTTTGCCAAGATTTTCTAAAGCTTATAAAGCCTAAGGCTAGTAATAACACGTTATTTAAGATATCGAAGTTGATATAGCCTTTATAGAATAAAAAGAACTTAAAAAGAAAATAAGCACTAAAAGAAGCACTTATTTTATAAGTAAACTTTGCATTAGACGATAAATAGTCTTTTAGTGCTTGATAAGGAGCAAAGGATAGAATTTTCATTAGTTAAAATACTCCTTCCACTTTTCATCTTTGGTTTTATAAAATTCTTTTTGCTTAAAGATGATGGTTGTATTATTTTGATTTTCACTTACTGTTGATGTTTGAGTTAAATCTTCAGATAAAGCCTCTAAACTTAAACTCTTTAAATCATAAAAAGCATTGTTTTTAATAACTCGGTTGATTAAATCGGTAATAGCCATGTAGCTAGTTGGATTTTTGTAGATAAACTTTGAGTGCAAATAGGTACTACCTATAAATTTAATGAATGCGGTTGCTTTTGTAAGTCTAGTGGCTGCAATATCTGTTCTGCTAAGCTGTGTTTTATCGTTACGAGTAGAGTGGCTCTCACCTGGTACCATAATGAGTAAGGTATTAGTGTTAGAAGCTTGAATGGTGTCCATAAAAGAATCTAATTTTAATAAAAAGTCCTTAAGTCTTGCATCAAAGTTGTAAGCGTTGTCCTTTAAGGTTAAAGAGCTTAGATGTATGTAGGTAAATCTTGGACCAAAATCCATACTTGAATAGTTATTTACATACATTCTAAACAAAGGATCAACATTGAAAACTTTTGAGGAGTTGATAAGTTTAGCGGGAACATATAAATCTATTGGATTATCCAGTTTTACTTGTTTATTTAACGCATCAAATAAGGCATTTCCAAGTAATTTAGTATCAAAAATACTTTGGGTTGAATAACCAATTTGCTGTAAGTTTTTGATAGTTAAACACTTATCTTTAGGCTCTTTAAATAGCTCACTAGTCTCTTGCTGTCCACAGTTAGCATTTAACGCTCTTATAGCAGTTTCTTTATCAGTAGTTGCTGCAGAGTTAAAGTTAGTAAGATAAATATCAAAGCGCTTTAAGGCTGCATGCTCTTTAACATTGAGTAAAGTCAAATTCTCATTAGATAAACCATCTACTTGCAAATAAACTATGTTAAATGGTACGTACTGATCTTCTGTGTTTTGTAAAAACGGTAAGTGTTTTTGCTGTTCTTTTTTATAAAATTGCTCTAAATATCTAGTCAGGTTAGATTGTGTGTAATTACCTCTTTGTAACACTAGATCTTGCTCATTGTTCTTATTAGCTGCAATGAAATCTCTGTTGATGGTTACCATTTCCTCTTGATTTAGATTTTGCTTTAGATGTTGGTAATTAACTATAGCTGTAGAAATCATGAGAATTAGCACTACGGTAGTAGATCGTACATATCGATTTAAAAACTTTATTACGAATACACCTGTAATAAGTCCAAAGATGAGCTTGAAATTTATAAAGTCATACAAGAATTCAAGCATATAACTTAAGGAGAAACCTTTTAAGTTAGTGCTTTGTGCTAGCATCTGTTCAATGCTTGGCAAGTAGCTGTCATGGTAGAAAACTACAAAGGTTAAGATCACAAAGATAGGATAAAGAACTTTGTTGACGACTTTGTGTTTAAAGTGAATACACAATAAAGTAAAAGCAAGTAGGTTATACCCAAGATTAAAATCAATATAACCTAGGATATAAATAACTATCTTAAAGATATATAAGGCATTAAAAAATGGAGTGCCTTTAAAATTAAACGCAAAATAAGTATTTAAAAACTTACTCATACTTTATTTCTTTTGGTTAATATACAAGTTAAAGCTACCACAATCGTTTAAGTTACTCTTAAATTTAAAGAGATTTGAAATAAAGTTTTTAAAACGATGTAGGTGAGTTTTTAGTAAAAATCCTACTGGAATAAAAATTAAGGCACACAGCAATACTAATTGCAAAATATCGCTAAAAGCTAAAGAACTAAACAGCATCATGCTCTCCTAAAAGTAAGTCTAGATCACAAGGAGTTGGGGTAATAGCTTCTTGCCCCTTAGCCATTTCTTCAAAACTCTTAAGATTTTTCATGGCTTCATTCTTATTAAAGGTAAGTTGCAACATCTTAACAATAGCTTTTTCATCTTGGGCATCTAAGGCATGAACTTGATTTAGTTCGATCTTATTGATGTTATCTAAAATGTCCTGTCCTTTATAGTAAGCTTGAATTTTCTTAAAGAGAGTTTCTTTAGGTACATTAAAGGTGTGATTTAGTGCCACCTCAATTTCACCATCTCTACAAGTTGGGAAGTAAACAATCACTCTATTTTTACTAATAGAGCAGTAGTCACCGTTTCTTTTTGGCGTAAATTGACTGGCGCACTCTTGAATAGTAAAGCTGTCATTACAAGTAAGAATAGCAAGACATCCATCATTATTTTTAAGATATCTTGAAGTAGTTAAAAAGTATCTTACTTTTTTAACAAATTCATCAAGAACTAAAAAGCCTTTGGATTCTCTATCTAATAAATGGTATTCATCAAGTAAAGCTTCAAAAGAGCTTGTAATAGTTCGATTAAATTTCAAAGTCTTAACCATCGGCAACATGGCGTTGATATAGGGTGGTTTTGCTTGAGATTCAAAAATAAAGTTAGCGCCACAAGTTAGCATAAATTGCTCAGACTTTGCACGAATGCCTGCTTCTTTTTCAAAAACTATAATTTTAAGTAAATTACCGCGGGTAACTCTTAAGGTATAAATTGCTTTACACAATTGGTCAATTTCATTACGGCTAGTAACGGTAAAACAAATCATGGCTGCATTTGCTTTAGTAGAGGCAACCTCTAATAGTTCTTGATTAGAATTAAAGTGGTAGACGTTATCAAATAAAGACTGATCAAAGGTTTTAGCAAAATCCTCTAAAGCCTCATAGCAGTCATTTTCGTCATTTGCAGTGGTGGTTTTTGCTGTTAAATCCACAGTTTCAAAACCAGACTCTTTTAAATCTAGTAAGTTTTCACCTTGACTTATAGATCCATCAAGCCCTTTCCAAAAGATAGTATTTAAAGCATATTGAGATGGGAGCGCACTTAATACAGCAATACCACCTAAAAAAGGTAAGTTTTTCAAGAAGAAACTTGTACATTCTTTTTGATTTAAACCAAAAGAAACTAAAAGAATAGTTTGTCCATTTTCTTTAGCAAATTCATTAAGCTCACTTATGCACTCAATTCTTTGTCTATCATTTAAGTGAATATAGTTAGCATCATTAAAGACTGCTACAATTAAACTTTTGTCGTAATTTACGTACATAAATTTAAGATCAAAGGCTAAGCTTTGAATAAAGTTTTTCTTGTATTTGTTTTCATAAACATGGGCTTTAACTTTGTCTAAAGCCTTTTTATTATGAAAATTCTCTACAATATCGTCTCTACTAATTTCATCTAAAGCTATAAACTTTAATAAATCTTTTTCAGCATTAGATAAAAGTGCATTGATAGCAAAGTCAATGGCTACAATTTTATTTTGACAGCTTACTAGGTAAACATTAGAGTAATTTAGTTTCTGTAATTGATCTGTAAGATTTAATATTCCTAAATTCATATTGATTACCACTGAACAATTGCAGTTGGTCCTTGTGGTGGCATATTCAAATCACCATTCCATTTTTCAAAGAACCATCTAAAATATAAAACGCCATTTACAGGAGAGTAGTCCTCAGATTTTGTAGCATCAAAGGCTGCCCCTACCACAAGATGAGAAGATAGTCTTTGCTCAATCGCAAATTTAATACCACCACCAAAACTTACAGAACTATCAGCGCTATTTTGAGCGTATAGATCTTCAAGATTGTATGGACTAATCATGGATTTTAGAGGGTATCTTTCACTGCTATTAGTCTTAGCATAGCTTATAGAGCCAGACAACTCCACCATATAGGAGGTATTCTCATGTCTTCTTAAATAACGCAAGGAAAGAGAACCACTTAGATAAGTTTGTGGGGAATAATAACCACCTTGAGAGAAAGTATAATCACTCAAGTCTTTGTCATAGTGCATGAACATAACGCTTGGCGACAAAGTTACTCTTTCGTTCTTTTGGTTATAGATATGATGGTAGTAACCTGCCATTAAGGTTACATCATAGTTATCCTCAATATTTTTACCTTTTAAGCTTTCAAGATAGGCATTAGACCAAATACCACTATCATCATTGATAAAATAACTAGTAGATAAAGATATGCCGGTTCGCTTTACCGCACCATAGGCAATACCTGTATTAGGATCTCTTTGTCCAAAATAGGAGAGAACTGAGTTTTCTTTTGCACGTCTGAAAACTGAAGGTTTAAAAGTCCAATCTCCCTTTTCAAGATATAAGGTAGCACCACCTACGATATCGTTATTTTTAAAGCTGTTATTTGAGATTTTAGGGGCAGTACCTAAATCTAAATGGAATAATTCGTTGTCATATGCAACAGCAAAGGTATTATTAGATTTCTTTTGAGAACTAGTGTCTTTGCAACCTGAGACAAAACAAGTTCCAAACATATCGTCGTACTCTTGTCCTGATAAGGAGCCAGGATCTAGCGATGTAGTGTCCATTTGTACTTGAACTCGTCCACTAAAGGCTGGGAAGCTTAAATTTAGCATATTTACAAAGCCTTTATTGTCAGAGTAACCACTATGACCTGAATCTCTTAAAAATCTAATACCTTCAGTTAAAATGATATTATTACGCTGATAGTATTCACTACCATTTGACTTTAAGCTTTCTTTGAGCCAATCTTCCTTCTCATCACTTGTAAGTAAAGCATGGGTGTATTTACCATTGTCGTTATATTCAGACTCTTTTCCTTCGTACACAGCAAGGGCTGTTCTGTAGGTATTACTTAAATCCTCATCGGTTGAGCCAACCTCTTTTTGAATATTAGCTAAATTTGCTAAGATCCAAGCTTTGGTGCGATTTTGTTCTGTGTCCTTAGTAATTAAATCTTTTGGATTTAAAAGAGAGGTTTTATTTGCAAGTTTTAAAACTTCATCTGGTGATGTGGATTTACCTTCGTCAACAGCTTGTTTGGTAACTGCCATGAGGTAGACTCTAGATGCTTTTAATTTATCACCAAGTTCATAATATAAATTAGCTAGAGCGCGTTGATTATCAAGGCTTAAGCTGTCGTTTTTAGCTAGTAATTTATCGGCATAGAATAAAGCTTGTTTTTCATTGCCTAATTCTTGTTCAATTTGGGCAACTCTAAAGGTGGCGTAATCTAAACTAGGATCTTCAGTTATTGCCTCAAGATAAGTATCTAAAGCTTCTTGCTTTTGATGATCTTCATAAAGATAAGTTGCTTTTTGCGCTTTAGCATAAGGTGCTTTGACATTTTCAAGTTTAGAAATAGCTAAAGGCAAATCTCCTTGTTCATACGCAATAGTAGCTTGCTTGATGTCTATCATCTCAAGGTAACGAGCTAAATTATTATCAATACTATCGCTTTGACCTTCAAAAGGGGAGAGTACTAAATAAGCTTCTTCAGGTGAGTTTTTACCTGCTAGATACAAGGAGTAGGCAAAGGCATACTCACTGTCAATCAAGGTTTTGTTATGAACTTTTTTAAATACTAAATCTGCTTTTGTTTCCCCTAAAGTTTCTTTAGTAAGATTTGCTTGTTCATAATATAACCAAGGGTTATCAGGATCTAGTTTTAAAGCTTCTTCGTAAGTTTTTATTGCAGAGTTTTTATCACCTTGTGCTTGCAAAGTCTTTGCTTTATCAACTAAAAATTGAGCTTTAAGTCCTTGCATAGACTGTCTAATACGAATAACTTCAGCAGAAGACTCACTGTAGGAGGCTTTGACAGCTTGCCCACTTGCTCTATCAAAGTTTTGTTCATCTTTTAAGTTAGTGTAGACTCTTGCAAGTCCCACATAAGCGTAAGGGGATTTACTATTGATGGAAGCTGCCTTTTTATAAGAAGCTAAAGCTTTATCAAGCTCATTATTTGCAAGATAATTGTCACCTTCTTCTACAGTACGGTAATATTTACTAGTTTGTAGGATCTCTTTCCAGTAACTAGCATCTGCATTGCTAGGATCTGTATTTAAAGCTTTTTCAAGCTTCTTCTGAGCTGTTACAGTAGTCTTAGGATCATCAATTTCTTTAAGAGCTGTATTAGCTAAGGCTTGAGCTTTAAAAGTGCCAATATCTTTTAATAACTGAACTTTAAAATTGTTTTCATAAGGTATTTCATCAAAGATTTTTTGTAAGCCTACAATCGCTTCATTTTCCCTACCTTCAATATTGCCAAGCATCTTGTAATAGCGATAACGTAAGTTATGCTCAACAGGCTCACCATTAAAGGTATTTTTAATATCCATTACCGCAGCTTCATAATCTTTATTTGTCTCATGCATGTAGAACGGCTGTAACTTCATCTTCATGTTAGAGGAAGTTACCTCTACTAAAGCTTGAGATTGCACACATTCAAAGGAAGCTTTTTGCGCATGACACACCTTATCGCTAGCTTCAATACCTTCAGTTCTAGCAGCCCCCCCTTGATTTAATTTAAATCTAATAAAGGCCATTAGGTATTCTCTTGAATTTTTGCCTTTGACTAGACCTAATTTATCTAAAGCATAAGCTTCAAGAATTGGATTAAAGCTTTGTTTTGCAAAATCTTTTGTTTTGTTAAGTTCTTGTATCTGCTCTTTTATATGTTGAGTGTTGAAAGCAGGAGCAGAAGCTTTAGCGTTTTGTTTTTGCTGATAAGAGGCATCATAAGCTATATCAGTTGCTGCTATAGCTGAACTAGTAGTTAACAAAAGAGAAAGAGCAAAACTTATAAGCTTTTTCATATTTAGTTACCAATCAGTAGTGAACCATCGCTTGTAAAAGCAAATCTTAGCTCATCAATGCCTGTGGCAAATAGAGCTGCTAAATGCTCATAGTTTTCAGCTTTTGAAAACTTATGTGCCTTTATTTGAGATCTTAGGTAATCTTTAACCTTATAGTCACAGATATTCAATAGACTTGTGACGGAGATTAAAGCATTTTGTTTAAAAATTTCTTGAGTATAAAAATCTACCTTTAAAGGAGTTTCTAAGTCCTTTTGAGTTTGAGAAATTAGATTCTCAAAAGTAGGTAGCAATAAGCGTCTGTTAGGATCAGATTTACTGCTTATAGATAACCAAAGATAAAAATTCATCGCCTCAAGATAAGCTTTAGTATTTTTATCAATGATAAAATCACCACTTTGATTGAACTTTAATTGATCAGGTACAAAGCCTAAACCAGATGCTTTGATAACAGCTTTAATGCTATCAAAGTATAATTCTTTAAAGTCCTCATCTACAGTTGCAATTTTTTGTAATACAAAAGGTGCATAGGTACTTGAGTTTAAAGTTAAAAGCTCACTGCTTACACTTTTTGCATATGGAGTAAGCACCTTACCAAACAAAGCATTTGTGCTAGTACATTGTATTTTAATTGAAGCTAAAATTGCTTTTGCTTCTGTCAAATACTTACTGTCATTAAAAAGCTCACTAGCACAAATTAAGTCATAAGCTAAGAACAAATTAGTAAGGGTATTGATACTGTTATCGGTCACAGCATCATTTTCTAGTTTGCTAATTACTAAAGCTTGCTCTTTTTGAAGCTTAGCTTTAGTAAAGGTATAGAGCTTATCAAAACTAACTTTATCGTTTTGACTTAAAGTTAGAAACATGAATAGTACTTGAGCTTTACTTTCTACAGCACCACCTTCAGTTAAAACTTTACCATCTTGATAATGGAGCTTTACATAAGAGTCATACAAGGACCAGTCTTTAGCAAAGCTTGCCTGTGTAAAAGTGCACAACAATACGGTTAATAAGGCTTTAATTAAAAGATTTTTCATCATAAAACTCCTTATTGAGCCTTTCTTAAATTGTTTTTCTTTAAGCGAGCATTTTGAATATGCTTTAATAACTTATAGCAGAAAATACAGAATACAATAGAGCTAAAGATACACAATATCATCAATAACCATGGGCTTTCTAATAGCATGTAGTAAACACGCTGATACCAAGGTAAATTACCTAAATAATAACTCTCACCTACATCATAGCTTCTTGATTGATCAGCTTTAATTACGGTTAGGGAACCACCTGCATCCACATAGTTATAGTTGAAAATTAAATTCTGATTTATATTAGCCATACCTTTAGAACTGTCAGCTAAAATAGCAACTACAGTTCTGTCAGAATTTAAAGGTGACTTAAAGGATACTAAAGCACCTAAGCCTTGCTCTGATTTTGCAGTGATCTTTTGTGCTACAGACTTTTTATCCTCATCAAAAGCACGTGGATTATTGCTATTAAAGGAGGTACTAATAGCTTGTTTAGTCTTATTTAAAACGATAGTAGCGTTCTCATCATCTCTTAAGAAGTCTGGAACATCGCCTATAACTAATAAATCTTTATCAGCAATTTTGGCAACATCGCTCTTTTGAGGATTTGCATAAATTTCTATATTAGTACATGCATAACCTAATTGAGCACCAATTCTACCTAAGCAATTTAAAAGGGCTGTAATTTCAGTTACATCGTTGCTATTAGCAATTAATGCTGCACTTTCTTGAAGATCTGCATAGATTGAGAATGGGTAACCACTTTGCCAGAATAAAGCTAGATTAGGCATTTTTGTAAAGTGATATAAACCAGAAAAATCAATAGTAGAGGAAGGATCGATCTCCACGCGATTTGGAATAGGGATTTGGGTGGTACACTCATTATGCTTTGATGCAAAAACTGACGAATAGTTAAAATCGAAAGTTAAAGTATTCTTTGCTGTTAAATATGAAGTATCCACCTGTGTTTGACCAAAGATATTTAAGTTACCAATTAAAGGTAGGTTCTCTGTAATAGAATCAGTTTCTACATCAGACTTTAATGGGTAAGATTTAATCAAATGATCATTGATTAGCAATCTTAATTGAGATAAACCTAAACTTGATGGTTTTGAGTACT
>JAEWPL010000272.1 GCA_023460615.1 Pseudomonadota bacterium
AGTTTCAATTCCTTCTTCTTTAGTAAAAGCCTTATTTACTACAACCTTAGCCCTATCTTTCAGCTTAAAATAATCAGCTGCTTTAATAAGACTATAGGCATCCGTAAGTGATGTTGGTTCTGGTGTCGTTATTATTATCAACTCTTGAGAAGCTGATATAAAAGCTAAAATATCTTTGTTTACCCCTGCTCCAGTATCCATTAGTATATAATCAAATTCATCTAATTGTGTAAGTTTATCTAAGAAAAGACTTCTTTGTTCTTCCGTTAATTCTTGTATTTTATTTAATCCAGTACCAGCTGGAATTAAACTTACTCCATTAGTTCCTTCTATAATTATATCCTTTAATGTCAAATCAGTAAATATAATATCGAATATATTGTTTTTTGGGTATAAACCCATTAATACATCATCATTTCCCATACCTAAATCAGCATCAAAAATTAAAACTTTATGTCCTTTACCCTGAAGTAATATGCCAAGATTCACCACAAAATTACTTTTCCCTACTCCACCTTTACCAGAAGTAACTGTTATTATTTTGCTTCTTTTTATATTTCCTTCAGGTTTTTCTTCATCTTCATTAACTAATTTTCTTAACGATGACGCCTGATCTAGCATACTGTTTCCTCCCCAAGTATAAATCTTGCTAATTCTTCCTTAGACGGAACCTTTATATCATCAGGAACATTTTGTCCTATAGTGATAAAGTTAACAGGTTTGTTAGCTCTCTTTGCTATATTATAAATAGATCCGTACACTGTAGTTTCATCTAGCTTAGTTACTATAACTCCATCATATCCTAAATCTGAATAGCCATTTAAAGTAGTTTTTATATCTCTATTTTTAGTTGTTGCACTTATTACCATATTTACATAATCTGGTTCAGCTTTTTCTATAAACGCTCTAAGCTCTGAAATCTGCATTGTATTCTTACTACTTCTACCTGTTGTATCAATCAATATAACATCGCAATCTTCCATAGCTTCAATAGCTTCCCCCATTTCCTTAATAGTAATAACAACTCTAAAAGGTATATTCATAATTTCTGCATATGTTTTTAACTGTTCTATTGCACCAATTCTATATGTATCTATTGTTATTAACCCAACTTTTTTCTTATCAACTAAAGAAAGTCTTCCTGCTAATTTTGCTATAGTGGTAGTTTTTCCTACTCCTGTAGGTCCAACTAATGCTACTTTCCCATTAAAAGATCCTGTTGTAACTAATATCTCTCTCTCAAAAATATCTCGTAATATCTCTTTTATATCTATATCTTCATGTTTATATTCTGAAGCTATCTTAATTATTGAGTCAAAAAACTCTTCATCAATATCCATATCATTTAATTTTTCTTTAATTTCATTATCTATGTTACTATTTATTGATTTTTCCATTCCTGTATTATATGTATTATTTACAAAATTGCTGTTATCTTTATTATGTACTTGATCTTCCATAACTTTATTGATAAGATTTTTTAATTCTACAACTTCATTATGAACTGATTGAACGCTCATATCATTTTGAACACTTTTTTGTGGAATATTATTAGATTTTATATCATTAATTAAACCCAATTCTCTTCTTAAGATTTCAGCATCTTCTCTTTCTTTAGCAACATTATTATTATGCTCCATTATCATTTTATTTAATGGAGTATTATTCTCTTCCCTATGTACAGCTAATTCCCCCTCCATTAATTTTCTGATACTTTCTATTGATTTTCTAAATTCTTCTTCCTCATCTGAAACCTTTTTTTTAGAAGCTGTTAATTCTGTATCTTTAGCTTCATCTTCAGCACTTTCTACTGCAGCAGTAATCTCAATTAATTTCCCAGAAAATAATCCTTTAAGCCCAGGCTTTCTTACCTTTCTTTGGCTTATTATAATAGCATCTTTCCCCAATTCGTATTTTATTCGAGTCATTGCTTCATTTATGTTTTTTACTAGATATCTTTTAATGATCATCTATATTTGTACAACTCCTTCACTATTAATTTGAACATCATTTGGAACTTCATTTAATGATATAACCATAATTTGAGGGAATACCATTTCTATCAGCTTTCTAAATACTGGTCTTATATTAGGAGAAACCAATATAATCGGCTGATTATTATAAAAGTAAACACTTTCAACAGTTTCTTTTATTCCACCTAATATCCTAGTAGTAGTATCTGGATCTACTGTTGGGAATGATCCCTGTGGTGATTTTTGTATATTAGATCCAATTATATCTTCTATGGTTGGATCAAGTGTAACAACAGTAATTGTTTTATTTTCATCTACAACTTGATTACAGATTGTTCTTGATAACGCAAATCTTACATACTCAGTAAGCACTTCTAAATCCCTTGTATTTCTTGAATTATCAGCAAGTGATTCCATTATTGTTACTATATCTTTTATAGGAACTTTTTCTCTAAGAAGATTTTGTAATACTTTTTGAAGTTCACCTATAGTAAGTAAATCAGGTATAAGTTCTTCAACGACAGCACTATATTTTTCCTTAGCATTATCAACAATAAGTTTAACTTCTTGTCTTCCTAGTAATTCATAAGAATGAAGCTTAATCGTTTCAGTTAAATGAGTTACCATAACTGTTGTAGGATCAACTACTGTAAGCCCCTTAATTTCCGCATCTTCTCTTTGATCTTTATTTATCCATACTGCTGGAAGTCCAAAAGTAGGCTCTATAGTTTTAATTCCTGGTATATCAGAATTTTCTCCCGTTGGATCCATGCATAAAAGCATGCTAGGCATTAATTCTGAAGATACAACTTTTGTGCCTCTTATCTTAATTACATATTCATTAGTCTTAAGTTGAAGATTATCTCTAATTCTTATAGGCTGAACAACTATCCCCATTTCAATTGCACATTGTCTTCTAACAGATGCAATTCTTTGAAGAAGATCTCCACCACTACTTTCATCTGCAAGTGGTATAAGTCCATAACCTATTTCTATTTCCATTGATTCCACAGAAATAAGATTCATAACATTTTCAGGTTCTTTTCTTTCTTGTTCCATTATCTGTTCTTCTTCTGAAACAATTTCTTCAACATTCTTAGCTTCTTCTTCTTTATATAAGAAATATGTTAATGCTCCAGTAGCTACAGCAGCTGCAAAGAAAGGTATCTTAGGCATATTAGGTATTATACCTAAGAATAGCATTATTGCACTTGCAATTCCTGTTGCTATTGGAAACCCTGTTAATTGCTTAGAAAGAGTTTCTCCAAAGTTTTCTGAATCACCAGAACGAGTAACAAGTATACCTGATGCTGTTGATATTAAAAGTGCTGGAACCTGACTCACAAGTCCATCACCCACAGTAAGTTTTGTATATGTCTGCGCAGCTTCACCAGCACTCATTCCATTAAAAAGAATGCCTATTATAATTCCACCAATTATATTTATTATTGTTACTATGATACCAGCTATAGCATCACCCTTTACGAACTTAGATGCCCCATCCATAGCTCCATAGAAATCTGCTTCCAATTGAAGATCCTGTCTTCTCTTTTTAGCTGTAGCATCATCTATCATTCCTGAATTTAAATCTGCATCTATACTC
>JAEWPL010000273.1 GCA_023460615.1 Pseudomonadota bacterium
GTAGATTTACTCATTGATAACAAGAAAGGTACTTGCTACATTTTTGAGTTTAAGTTTTACTCAAAAACTAATGCTCAAAAGCATCCAAATATCTTACAAGAAAAAATTGCTGAGGCTACAGCTCAGATTAACAGCTATAAGACTGCAGTTGAATTTAAAGGCAAGATAGTATACAGCTACATTGTTATTTTTGAAGCTGCAAACTTAGTACACTTTGAGCAATGCTGATTCTTATTACTCCTAATTGACAATTAGCCAATATATCTTGCGTGTGGTAAAATTACTCAAATTTTTTTTGCTTATAGCTATTATTTTTTCATTAGGACTTAGCAATGCGTACAAGTCAATATTTAATTTCTACTTTAAAAGAAGATCCCAAAGAGGCTGCGGTTGAAAGCCATCGCCTTATGTTACGTGCAGGCATGATTAGACAAATTGCCTCAGGTGTTTACACATGGTTACCTACTGGTATGAGAGTTTTATCTAAAGTTACCAAGATTGTTCGTGAAGAAATGGACAAAACTGGCGCTTTAGAAATCGCTATGCCAATGGTACAACCTGCTGAACTTTGGAAAGAATCAGGTCGTTACACCAAATACGGTCCTGAGTTATGCCGTTTTAAGGATAGAAAGGAAAATGAATTTGCTTTAGGTCCTACCCACGAGGAAGTTGTAACAGATATTGCAAGAAGAGAGATCAAGTCAGCAAGACAACTACCTTTGTGCTTATACCAAATTCAAAACAAATTCAGAGATGAAATTCGTCCTCGTTTTGGTGTTATGCGTGGTCGTGAATTCTTAATGAAGGATGCTTATTCTTTCCACATGGATAAAGCATCTTTAGAAAAGACTTACAACGATATGTACAACGCATACTCAAATGTATTTACTCGTATGGGTCTTGAGTTCCGCCCTGTAGAAGCTGACACAGGCTCAATTGGAGGTAATCACTCTCACGAATTCCAAGCTTTAGCCGAAGCTGGTGAAGATACTATTGCATGGTCTGACGGTTCAAGTTATGCAGCTAACATTGAAATGGCTGAAGCTTTAGCACCAAACATTCAAAGAGAAGCACCTAAAGCTGATTACAGTGAAGTTGCTACCCCAAATTGTCATACCGTTGATGAAGCAGCAAAGGCACTAGGCATTCCATCAGAACAAGTATTAAAGAGCTTAATCGTTCGTGGTCAAAAAGATGAAGATGGTAAGTATCAGTTAGTAATGATCTGCTTACGTGGCAACCACGAATTAAATGAAGTTAAGGCTATTCACATTGATGGCATTAACGATCCATTAGAGATGGCTACAGAAGAAGAGATCAACGAATTTGTAGGCGCTCATACTGGCTCTTTAGGTCCTGTAGGCTTTAAAGGTCGTATCCTTGTAGATAGAGCTGCCGACAAGATGTCTAACTTTGCTTGTGGTGCTAACAAGACTGGTTACCACTTAATCAATGTAAATTGGGATAAAGATATTCAAAATTACGAAGTATTTGACTTACGTAATGTTGAAGACGGTGATCCAAGCCCTGATGGTAAGGGTACCTTACACCTACGTAAAGGTATTGAGGTAGGTCAAGTATTTATGTTAGGCACTAAGTATTCAGAAGCTATGAAAGCTACTGTAAAAGATGCTAACGGTAAAGACGTACCTATGATCATGGGTTGTTACGGTATCGGTGTAACTCGTGCTATTGCAGCCGTAATTGAGCAACACCACGACGATAGAGGTATCGTATGGCCTGAGAGCATCGCTCCATTTAAGGTTGCAATTGTAGCTATCAAACTTTCAAAGAGTGAAGCTGTAGCAAAAGAAGCTGAAAAGCTATACCAACAGCTGCAACAAGCTGGCGTAGATGTTTTATTTGACGACAGAGACGAAAGACCTGGTGTAATGTTTGCGGATATGGAGCTTATCGGTATTCCACATATCATTACTATCGGTGAAAAGAGTCTAAACGACGGCTTTATTGAATACAAGCTAAGAAAGACTGGCGTTAAAGAGAACATTAGCGTAGACAATGCTCTTGAGACTATTCTTTCAAAATTAGAGAAGTAATATGAGTAGCAGCGTAAGTTCCCTTGTAGAACAATGTCATAAAACTGCAAATTTGGCAAAAGATGGCTGTCCTGCAGCCACTTACGCTGCTCTAACCCCTCTTTTAGAAAAAATTGTTGAAAAAGCAACTGAGAATAACAACACCGACTTTATTCTCAATATCAACAGCATCATTAAAGAAATCTTAAATGCTCAAGCAAAAGACGATTTAATTAGAATCGCTGACTTTTTAGATTTTGAGATGGTGTATCTACTCAAAACTTACCACTAAGCAAACAAATCTTTTGCTGTCACACAAGATTGTATAGTGCCAGAGTACATATTGTCTGTTAGACCATAGGTAGTAATAATGGTCTTTTGAACGGCATACTTAGTATTAGTTGCTGTATAAAGATCACTTATTTTTTTTCATAAACTCTCATCAACCGCTTGCGTCACGGTAAAGTTATCAGCGCAAAACTTCATTTCACAAAGATTTATCACCTGATCTTTTCTTACAATAAGCAAATCAATTTGTGAACCCTTAAGCCCTTTATTTGGATCAGCCTTGCAAGACCAGGCACATACGTCAGTTAGCACTCCTGAAATTCCAAGTTTTTTCTTAATTGCATCAATGTGTTGTAAACACGCGCGCTCAAAAGCAAGACCACGCCAAGCATTTAAAGTAGGAGAACTATGTTGATTCTCCCAAAAGTGTTCATCGGTTTGCGTATGCTCCATGAACTTAAAATAGAACAGAGTAAAATTATCAATTAGTTGATATACAGCTCCTCTATTCTTTTTTTCAAACTCATGAAACTTTCTTACAAATCCACAGGCTTCTAAATCAGATAATTTCTTTGATAACACTCCTGACTGCTTTAACTTCAAAGCAGAGCAAAGTTCTTCTCTTGTAAGTCCAGCCTTTTTTCTACCAAACGCATTGATAATCTCAATGTACTTTTCAGGATTATTAAATAGTGCTCTGTACAAATACTCAAACTCATCTTTTAAAGGAGCATCTTCTTTAAAAAAAATTCTATCGATATTCTGTGGCAAACTTAAACTTCTATCAAGTAAGGTCCAGTAATATGGAACGCCTCCCATGATCATATAGCATTCAAGAATTTGATAATCATTCATGGCTATATGATTTGCTTCCACGAATTCTTTACATTCACTTAAATTGAAAGCTTTTAAATGGATCCTATCGGTTATTCTGTTGTATAGACCGCCTTTATTGTGAATGATGTTATCTAACATCCAAGAAGTAGCTGAAGCACAGACAATCAGCATGATATCTTTGCGAGCAGAGGCACATCCATTCCAAAAATACTCAAGAGCTGTAACCAATCCTGACTTTTGAGTATCCATCCAAGACACTTCATCAATAAAGACTACTTTTTTGCCTTTTGGTAAAGTTAAAAGGTATTCTTCTAATAAAGAAAAAGCATCAAGCCAATTAGTTGGATAAACAAAATTACCCTTTATTACTTTAGCAAAGCCTGACTTTGCTAAAGTATTACAAAAAGCTTTAATTTGATCTGATCTTGAGGCTTTAAAAAGTCCCGTATGAAAAAAAGGAAAATCGATGATTAAAGCATTGGGTTACTAAGGTAGTTTTTCCTATATGTAAACGCCCATCTACCGCTACAAAGGAGGAATTCTCTGATTTATATGCGATTTGAAGTCTATTGAGTTCTTTTTGTCTATCAAAAATCATCATAAAACCTGAAATTATTTTTAGCTATATCTCTCTAATTTTAGGACTTATAGCTAAAAATCACAAAGTAATAAGTCATACTTTATAGATAACCTTTCAAAAGCTTAGCTTTAGACTGTTCTTTAAGTTTGCGCTTTCTATATAAGCTCTCATGTATTTAGCACCTAAGATTATAGAAAATAGCTTATATATGCCTTAAAACACTTGTTTTATTTTTATTTGAGGTACTGTGCAAGACTTTATAAAAAATTATTTTTCGCTATATCTATTAAAATTTTGAACTTATAGCTAAAAATAAATGAAAGAGAAAAAGATTTAAAGCTCTAGCAAGGAGGATAAGGGGTAGGGGGCTAGAGCTTTAAAATTGGTTAGATGATTTCTAGTTTGCCATCGATGGCGCCAGCTTTATCTAAAGCTTCTAAAACTGACATTAAATCACCTGGAGCTAAACCTACTTGGTTAATTGCTCTTACTAAATCGTCTAAGGTAGCACCTGTATCTAGTTTAAACATGTTGCCTTTTTTCTCATTTACATTGATAGCACTATCAGGTACTACAGTAGTTTGACCTTGAGAGAAACTGTTAGGCTGTGAAACTCTTGGATCTTCAGTTACTGTAACAGTAAGACCACCATGAGTTACAGCTACAGGTTTTAATTTAACATTGCTGCCAATTACAATAGTGCCAGTACGAGAATTTACTACGATACGAGCTGAATTCTCACCTTGCTCAATTTCAATATTCTCAAGCAAAGATAGATAAGCTACTCTCTTTGAAGGATCACGTGGTGCACTTACTCTAATAGAAGCTGAATCCTCAGCAACAGCTGTGCCATCACCGTAAACTTCATTTACAGCATCTACTACATTCTTTGCGGTTGTAAAGTCTGCTCTATTTAAGTTAAATACAAATGAATCTGTTTGAGAGAAATTGTCTAATACTTCTCTTTCAACAATGGCACCGTTAGCAATTCTACCTACGGTTGGAGTATTAACTACTACTTTAGAGCCATCAGCACCTTCAACACCTAAACCACCTACAACTAATGAGCCTTGAGCAATAGCATATACATTACCATCCACACCACGTAACATGGTTTGTAGTAAGGTACCACCACGTAAGGAGGAAGCTTCACCAATGGCGGATACTGTAACGTCAATAGTTTGACCTACTTTTGAAAAAGGAGGCAAGGTTGCATGAATGGCAACTGGAGCTACATCTTTAATCTTTAAGCTTGTAGATTCATCAATCTTAATACCAAAATTATTAAGCATAGATCTAAAGCTTTGCTCCGTAAATTTAGAGTTCTTCTCACCAGTTCCAGCAAGGCCTACGACCAAACCATAACCTAAAAGTTGGTTTTCACGAATGCCTTGAATGGAAGCGATATCTTTAAGTCTTGCTGCTTGCACATTAGTGATAGACATTGAGCAGAGCACACAGACGCTTAGCACAATGGCTTTAATAAACTTTTTAATATACATAGCAACGCTCCTAAACTTTTAGAAGAAGATATTAAATGCACTGTTGAATAAACGGGATAAGAAACCGCGCTCTTGAGTATCAGCAAAATCACCTGTACCACCATATTGAATTCTTGCATTGGCAATACGTTGAGAGGACACTGTATTGTCAGAACTAATATCAGATGGTCTGATTAAACCTGATACACGCACATACTCATTTCCGTTGTTAAGCATTAACCACTTCTCACCTTGTACTTGAAGGTTTCCGTTTGAGTAAACCTTAACTACACTAACAGAAATTTGACCTTTTAAGCTATTAGATTGATCAGCTTTAGCTTTACCTGAAAAATCATTTGAGTTACTTGAACTTAAAGTTGGTGTCAAATCTTTGTAATGCACTTTCTTACTTGCAAGAGTTATGCCACCGTAGTTATTTTTACCTTCTTTCTCAAGGTTAGTATTTGCATTCTTTGAAGCTTTGGTGGATTCCTCTAGAATTACTGAAATAATATCACCAACTTTATGAGCTGAAGTATCAGAGTAAATACCATTATTCAAAGTATAAGCGTTATAAATACCACCAGTTGGAACTGCTTGAGTATACTCCTCCTCTGGTAGAGCAGGAGCAAAATTAGGATCATCAGGCTTTGGTGAGAATGTATCTAAAGCACAACCTTGTAACCAAATAACCTGAGCTAATGCTAATGATAAAACAACCTTTTTCATATCCCTACCCCCACTTTAACTTAGACTGACTGAATCAATGAACCCATCATTGAATCTACAGTAGTTAATACTTTTGAATTCATTTCGTAAACACGCTGCGCTTGAATTAAGTTTACTAACTCCTCTGTTACTTTTACGTTTGAGGTTTCAAGCATACACTGACGAATTACACCCATACCGTCTTCACCACCGATACCTTGAATAGGTGCTCCAGAGGCTGAAGTTTCTAAGTACAAGTTGTCACCTATAGACTCAAGACCAGTTGGGTTAATAAAGTCAGTGACAGTAATTTGACCTAATTCTTGAGAGGTAGTACCGTTAGCTAAAACAACTGATACTTGACCATCGCGACCTACAGTCATAGAGGTTGCATTCTCAGGAATTTGAATTTGTGGTAATAATGGATAACCTTCACCTGAGGTTACAATAGTACCTTCCTCATTCTTAGTAAACTGACCATTACGAGTATAGGCTGTGGTACCATCAGGTAATTCAATCTCAAAGAAACCTCTACCTTGAATCATTAAGTCAAAGGAGTTATCTGTAGTTTCTACATCACCTTGAGAATGTTGTCTTTGGGTGGCTACTACTTTAGCACCAGAACCAATCATTAAACCTTCAGGTAAATAGCTGTCAGCTGATGATCTGCCACCAGGTTGATTGATCTTTTGGTATAAAAGATCTTCAAAAATTGCTCTGCCACGCTTAAAACCTACAGTTGAGGCGTTAGCAAGGTTGTTAGATGTTACAGAGATATTTGTCTGCTGTGCATCAAGTCCTGTCTTACTTATCCATAATGCGGGGATCATATGTTACTCCTTGCTAGTTGTAGCTTAATAAAGTATTTTGTCTTTCATCCATTTGATTAGCAGTTTCCATCATTTTTACTTGAGTGTCATACTGCCTTTGAATACGAATTAAGTTAGTTAATTCCTCAACTGGATTTACATTAGATGACTCAAGCATACCTTGACTTACTTGAACTGAATTGTCTTGATCTAAAGCAGAGCCATCAATGTTTCTAAATAAACCGTCATAACCTTTTTCAATCTTGGTGTAATCCTCAGGTTTAACAAGCTTAATTCTTGCAAACTCCTCAATTACGTTAGCATCGCCACCTTGTGGTCTGCCAGAAATTACACCATCTTTGCTGATGATAAGATCTTCAATTTGAGGTGGTAAGACGATAGGTTCACCACCATCTGACAATACAGGTAAACCAGTAGTAGTCTTTAAAGTACCATCTACATCGATTTGTAAATTACCAAATCTAGTATAAGCCTCATTGCCTTCTTTATCATTTACAGCTATAAAACCGTCACCTTTAACTGCAATATCTAAATTGCTACCAGTAGTCTCAATAGCACCACCGTCAAAGTTGTAACCAGGACGCTCGGTCATAGCAAAAGCTCTAGTTGGATATGCATTGGCAAACACTGACATTGCTCTAGTGTTTTCAAAGTCTGCCTTAAAGCCTGTGGTGTTAGCATTTGCTAAATTGTTGCTACGTACACTAATGCTATGGAAATTTTCCTTAGCACCTGACATTGCAACCCACAATAATTTATCCATTTTATCCTCCGGAAAATTGACTTTTCCCTAATCTGAATAAATTAAAGCAAATTGCATGCCAAGTTTATATACTTAGTTATAAATCAATAAGTTATTTTTTGAATTTAAAATTTAAGAGAGGATTTAAATTAAAAAGGCAAGATTTTGTCATTTTCATGACAGGTCCAAGCTTGCCTTGAACCTGTCTTTTAAATTAGTAGGAGATTTGATCTACCTTTGATAGAGGTACTTCACCGTAGCCTAATAAGTTCAACTTAGTATCAGCAGGGGTTGCACCTAAAATTACAGAGCTTACTCTTGCATAGGACTTAACTGGTAAGCTTACATTTTTACCATCTTGCTCTGCGGTAACTTGAAGAGTGTAATTGCCGGCAGCATATCTCTCACCAGATTCTGCATTAGCTAAACCTTCCCAGTCAAAATCAATCTCACCATCTAAAGATCCTATAGTATAGGTATCTACGATAGAGCCTGAGGAATTTACAACATTTACAGTTACATCCGCAGCACCTTCGCCAGCATCGATTTGGAAACCTAAACTATTATAACCATCAAAGTAAGCAGTCTTTGAATCCACTAAAACTTTTCTACCTACTAAGCTTGAAGCTGATAGGGCTGAGCTTGAGGAGATAGTATCAACGATATTATCCATGCCTGTGGTGATCTTAGTTAAATTATCAACTACAGATAACTGTGACATGGTGGTCACCATTTGATTATTATCAACTGGTGAGGTTGGATCTTGGTTTTGAAGCTGAGTAGTTAATAACTTTAAGAAGTCAGCTTGATTTAACTGAGAGTTACTACTTTTGCTAGTGGAAGCAGCGGTATCTGCCTCAATTCTTGAGGTAGTCTTACCAATGGTACTATAGTCAAAACTCATAGGGTGCCCCCATTCAATTCATATCTGGCATTATTTGCCGTTTCTTAATCTCTATGTAATATCTTTATCAAGATACGTGCCAAGTTATTAATATTTAAAATAATATTTTATTAACTTTTTGAAATATAGGCTATTTTTTTAGATATTTAAGATTTTTAACTGTAGCTATTAATCGTGATTTTTATAAATTTCTTAAAGTTATTTTAGGGCTTATAGGCAAGAATTGCCACTTTAAAAAAAAGTGGCAATTTTAAACTTTTAACTTGCTATGACTAACCTTTATTTAAAGATGTATGTTGCACCATAGAGGTCTTAACTTTGGCATTATTATCTTTTTTACCTAGGTATAATTGCTCTTTAAACACAGTGTTTATATCACCTTTAGTATCATGCTTAATCCAAATACGGCAACTTTTAAATACATCTAAATTGTCATCATAAAGCTTAGTATTTACATCTAAAATACCTAGCATGCTGTGGAAGAAATTGTCTTGACTAAAATCACCGCTCTTAGCATTTTTACTCAAACATTCCATGTTCATATTGTGATCATCAATAAAGGACTTAGAGAACCACCCCATCATCGGTACATGAGTTTGAGTATTAGGTGCTACTGAATAAGGAGTACCGTGCAAGAATAAACCGTATTCTCCTAAAGATTCTCCATGATCTGAAATATAAAACATGGCAGTACCAAAGTCCTGTGAATGCTCTTCTAAGGTATCAACAACACCTTTTAAGATGTAGTCGGTGTAGGCAATGGTATTGTCATAAGAGTTTACTATCTCCTCTACCTTACAATTCTCAATATCCGCTCTATCACAGGTTGGTGTGAATAGCACTTGATCTTTTGGTACTCTTTGATAATAAGTAGGACCATGAGATCCGATTAAATGTAAAAAGATCACAGTAAGCTCTTTGTTTTTAAGAGCCACATGAATTCTATCGTGCAAACGGTCTAATAATATTGCATCATAGCAAGAGCCATCTTTACAATATTTTGAATTCTCAGCTGCATATGGATTGATAACCTCATGCGGCACTCTTTTGCAGACTCCTTTACAACCACCGTCATTGTCATACCAAGCAACCTTGTAGCCAGAGTACTCTAAAATATCCACTAAAGAGCTTTGATTGTAGGCTTTATCCTCATCGTATTGAGCTTTAGTTAAATTTGAGAACATACAAGGCACTGAAACAGCAGTTGCAGTACCGCAGGTTTTAACAGGAGCAAAACGGATAAAGTGTTTTTCTTGTTCTGTATAAGGAGTAGTATCGCGATGATATCCATTACTATTAAAGTTGTTAGCTCTAGCAGTCTCCCCAAGTACGATTACAAAGATCTCAGGACGCTCTTGAGGATTGTCAATAATTGAATCCTCACCAAGCTTTGTAAATTCGACTTGTTTTGGAAAATAAGTCTGTCTAATAGCTTTAATGCCATACCACACATAGTTATAAGGAGAGATCTCCTTTCTTAAAATGTTGTTATTACGGGCAATAGAAGCATAGTTTTGATAATAAGGAAGTGAGATTAAACCTATAGTAGAAATTGCGACTACTAAAATTAAGACTCTAGAGCCTATACCACTAAGGTAAGTTTTAGGCCACACAAGTTTACATTTAAGTAAAATAATAGCTGGTACTACACCTAAGAACAATACAACAAATACCGCTACCCATGAATAATAGGCTTTTGCCTCACTTACATTAGTCTGAAGCAGATTTATCATCATGTCATAATCAAAAATAACGCCATATTTGTAAGCGTAATATGCAACCGCAGCACCTGTTGGTAATAAAAAAGCAAAGACTGTTTTAAACACATATTTAAAGCTGAACATTAAAAATACGATGCTTAAAAAGGAGATTACAACCAAAGGTGGAGTTAATAGAAAAAGTAAACTTGAGGCTTTAGACTCAAGGGCAAGCTCATAAAAGTGGGTTACAAGCTTGGCATTTAAAATCGTTGAAAAGTAAACGACTACTAAAAAATAGGCTAAATACCAAGGGATAGATTTTTTAAAAGGTGAAAATAGTGTTTTTGGTGTGTTTTTAAACTTAACTTGTTGAAACATAAAACGTTCCCAAAATTATTATCATAACTACGCCTTAGAGCAAGAAATGTTAAATAAGTTTCATTTATTTTGTTAAGCTTTTGTTAACTCCTTGTTTTATAAGAACTAGCAAATATTTTTATCTTTACCTATATTTACAAGCATGTTTATTAGTTATAAGCTAGCCTTAGTTACACGCCATTTATATCAATAATTTAATAACGGAACAGAAGATAAGTTCCACCCCAATCTTGAAAATACTTTTCATTTTAGAATTATTTTGCGTGTAATTTACTGTATGTATGTGAACAAATAAAAATAACAACCAACTTAAAAAAAACTATAACTATTTAATTGAGGTTGACTATGGCTACAAATGACGATGAGCTTAAATTTGTAACTGCCAATCATGAAGAAGGTGTGAATTTTAAAAGCTTTGAGACTAGCAAGAAAAAACAAGAGCTTTGCGAGAACTCAAACTTTTCTCTCCTACGCCAAATGGCACAAGCTAAAAATGATCTAGTTCAAAGCTCAGATCTTAGCAACTCTACTGTCATTAGAGATTCAAACTCTTTAAGAGACTTAATCACAGGGCAAGATAAGCTAAAAGGTTTAGATACTTTAAGTATAAAGGATGCTTCAAGACCACTTAGAAACAGAAGCTCTATTCAAGCTTTCCTGTCACAAGGACAACTACAAGAGGATGTTCATGTAGCTTTATCCTCAAAAGATTTATCTTTCAATCCTTTTGTTGACAACGCCACAACAGGAAAATCCCCTAATACCAAAAGATTTGGTGCTTTATTTAAAACCACCAGCACTAAAAAAGCTTCTTTTAAGCAAGATTCTTTACAAGACATTTTTAAGAGACTATTACAATGCCAATAATCAGCGTATGTTCCCCTAAAGGTGGTGTAGGTAAAACCACCCTTGTAGCTAACCTAGCCTATGCTTTTTCAAAATCAGGAACTAAAGTAGTAGTCATCGATTTTGATCCTCAAAATGCTACTAGACTATATTTTGGTGTTTCACTAACTGATGAAAGAGGTATTGTAACCATACCTAATAAGGATTGGATAAGCTCTTGCATTAACGTAGATAGAAACCTTTACATGTTGCCTTTTGGCAAATCTAATAAAGAGCAGCGTGCTATTTTCGACGAAGCTTTAAAACAGCCTAATTACTTTAAAGAAGTACAAAGCTCTCTTTTTGATAATCCTGATATCTTAGTAATTGCAGACTTTGCACCAGGTTACACTCAAGCACTTGATTCTATAGCCACTGTATCTAATTTACAGATTGTGCCCTTGCTTGCTGATGCTGCCTCTGTATCTTTATTCTCACAGTTACTTTCAGGCGGTCTGATGGACGGTTTAGTAGGTGGTGGCTTAGGTTATTACATCGTCTTAAACCAAATTGACAATCGCATTAAATTAAATCGTGAAGTACAAAACTTTGCACTTACCAACTTTAAAGACAATTTATTAGGTATGGTGCACAAAGACACTAATGTTACTGAAGCTGCTGGACAGCAAGTTTCTGTTTATGACTACAACAAAAACTCAGCAGCAGCTTTTGATATGGAAGTAATTGCTAAGAAGGTAGCTCAAATTCTAGGCTTTGATGTCAAGAAAGGCACCATGATCATCAATCCTTTAAGAAAACCTAATTAAAGATAAAGTCTATGAAAAAGTTTTTACTAACAGCCTTTTTGCTTTTAGTGGCTGCTCCTATTGTCACTTTAGTAGTTATAGCCCCAATGTCAGCTCACAATCAATTTATCTTTGGTATTACCATGATAATTGCTTGTATTGTGGCAAGTGTATGCTCAAAAAAGCATTTTATTTCGTTTTGTATTCTTGTAGTAACTGTAATTTCCTCCACAAGATACATGTTCTTTAGATTAACTCAAACCTTAGAGTTTCCGTCTTTAATTGACATGATCTTTGGCTACTTACTACTTGCTGCCGAAATTTATGTATACATTGTTTTGTTATTAAGTTTCTTTCAGTTGTCTTGGTCTTTAAAGCGCAAGATTGTGCCACTGCCATCAGATGAGTCAAAGTGGCCTACTGTTGATGTCTACATTCCAACTTATAACGAGCCTTTACAAGTAGTACGCGATACTGTACTTGCAGCTCAATGCTTAGAATACCCAAAAGATAAACTTAAAATTTATCTTTTAGATGACGGTAAACGTAAAGAGTTTGCAGCCTTTGCTACAGAAGCTAATGTAGGTTACATCACTAGAACTAATAATTTTCATGCAAAAGCTGGTAACTTAAATCATGCCATGACTTTAACTAATGGTGAGCTTATTGCTATTTTTGACTGTGACCACATCACCACCAAAATCTTTTTACAATCTACCGTAGGTGAATTCATCAAAGATAAGCGTCTTGCCCTAATGCAGACACCGCACCACTTCTATTCACCAGATCCTATTCAAAGAAATCTTTATTTAGGTCGTGATATTCCACCTGAGAATGATCTTTTCTATGGTCCAATTCAACGTGGTAACGACAACTGGAATGCAACTTTCTTCTGTGGCTCTTGTGCGGTAATTAGAAGATCTGCTTTAGATGAAATCGGTGGCTTTGCCGTTGAAACTGTAACAGAAGATGCGCACACAGCTTTAAGATTACAGCGCAGAGGCTGGAAGACTGCCTTTTTAGATCATATTCTCTCAGGTGGTCTTGCTACAGAGCGTTTAATCGATCACTTAGCTCAGCGTAACCGCTGGGCTCGTGGTATGGTGCAAATTTTTAGATTAGATAATCCACTATTAGGTAAAGGCTTATCCTTAGCTCAGAGATTGTGCTATTTGTCAGCTACTACCTATTTCTTCTTTGCCATACCTACCATTATCTTTTTACTAACTCCACTTTTATACCTATTATTTGGTATTTCCATTGTGCATGGTTCTGTAGAGTTACTACTTTCTTATGCCTTACCACACTTAGTGTTATCTGTATTTTCTAACTCTAGGTTATATGGCAACTACCGTTACAGTTTCTGGGGACAAATCTACGATATTGTATTGTCTTTCCACTTAGTATTACCAACGGTAGTTACTTTGTTTATGCCTCATCATGGCTCTTTTAACGTAACGGATAAAGGTCAAACTGTAGAAAAATCTTACTTTGATGTACACTCAGTAAAGCCTCATTTAATCGTAAGCTTTCTCTTACTTTTAGCCATTGTATTTTCTTTAGTTAAACTGTGCTTACCAAATTACTTTGATATGCAAGTAGGTCCTACTGCTTTAAATATCTTTTGGGCAAGCTTTAACTTAATCTTATTGATTGCAGCCATTTGTGTAGGTCGTGAGACTGCTAATAAACGTAAGACACAACGTATCTTTTTAGAAGTACCTGTAAATGTTTACCAAGCAAGTGGTGCTTGTACGAGAACTGTTTTACGTGATCTTTCTATGAGTGGTTGTCGTGTGGATAGTTTTGATGGTCCTACTTCAAATTTTAATGAAGATCCGATAACCGATTTAGAGATTAACTCTGACATTACCTCTTTATGTGTCAATGTACAGCAAATTGCTGATATGCATAAAGATCCTAATTATCTGCATTTTAGTTTCGTCAATGTAGATTTAGACACTAGACGAGAGTTTGTAAGACTCCTCTTCTCAAGAGCTGATACTTGGGTTAGACCTAATTACAAGAAAGATAATCCTCTGGTGTCCTTTTTCACCATTCTTTGTTGTATCAAAGACTCCCTCTTTGGAAAACGCCGTACAGACGATATTCATGTAGCAGTAGTAGGAGCTAAAAATGAATAATTTTATAAAATCTCTCCTAGTAACTATGCTACTTAGTGTAGCTTCAAGCTCTTTTGCAGAGCCAAATTTGGAGGATGTATTACCTAAAGCTCTACAAGATATCTTACTTGAAAATGCAAATTTAGCTGAAACTCAAGATACTGATAGTGCTTTGCAAGACTTTGATACCAACATCAACACTGAGCTTGATGATACAGCTTTGCGCACTTACAGCTCAAAAATTACTTTAGGTAAGCTAAATCAACAAAAGAACATTGAAATCACCGCAGGTCAAAAAGAAGCCGGTGTAGTTTTTACACTACCTGTAGATAAAGTCGTAGTTTCAGCAAAACTAGAGCTATTTGTAGAGTTATCAGAGCAAATGGCCAACCGTGGTAGCCACATGGCGGTTCAAATCAATGGTCAGGAGATAGCAACTGTGCCATTAAATCGCAAAGAAGTGACTGACTATGAGCTTGAGATCCCAGCTGAATACTTATCTCAAGAAAATGGTATTACCTTTACCATATCTGATGATGAGGAATTTACCTGTATGCTAGATTATTCAGGTAAACATAAAGTTAAAATCGACGCTGACAGTTACCTTATCTTAAATGGCTATCGCATGGATCTAGACTCTTCTTTAGCCTTATTTCCATTACCTTTTATCGATCAATTTGAGATGAGTAAAACTACCATTGAGTATGTATTACCAAAACTCTACGATAAAAGCATTTTAAAAGCTGCTAGTATGCTAGCTTCCTACTTTGGACAAGAGGCAGAATATAAAGGAGTTGACTTTAAGGTAAACTTTGAGAGCTTACCAAAAGCTCATGCCATTTTATTTGGTCATCCTGGTCAAAAGGTAGGTGGTATTGATTTACCTACTATTCCTGGCGTTTATATTAAAGACAACCCTTACTACAGTCTTTATAAAAACATCTATATCGTAGCAAAAAACGATTTAGATTTTATTTATGCAATAGCTGAGCTTTGCTCACCTAAAGAGCTAAATACCCCTGACTATATTCGTATCAAACCAAGAGAACTTAATATTAGTGAAGCTTATGATGCTAAAAAGTGGCTTCCTACTAACAGAAAAGTTTATCTAAAAGAACTTTTAAAAGAGAACCAATCTCTAGTTACTAAAGGTTTTTGGCATTCAGCTTTAAATCTTACCTTTAGGGCAGCTCCTGATTTATATGAGCTCTATGAAGGTCAAGGTGATTTATTCTTATCCTATGAGTTCCCACTTGAAAACAGCATAGATGAGAATACTTCAGGTCTTAATATTAGTTTATCTGGCAATTACGTAGATAAATTGTCCATGAATAAAAAAGGTCTACTTGAAAACATTTGGAAAGCAACTGGTGGTGATATCCGCCAAACTCAAAGCCATATCCAAATTCCACCTTATAAGATTTATGGCAACAATAATCTAGAGTTGTATTTTGATTTACGTTTAAAGAAAGATACTCCTTGCCAAGTAATGCAAGATACCAATATCAAAAGCGTAATTGATGATAGTAGTTATCTTGATTTATCTCACGCTAAACACTATGCAAAGTTACCTAACTTATCTTTCTTTGCAGGAGCTCAATTTCCTTTTACCCGCTATGCAGATTTCTCTCACACAGCTTTATTGCTACCAAATAAAGCTAGTGCAAGTGAATTATCCATGCTGTTTGACATGGTTGCACGTGCTGGTAATGCTACAGGGAACCTAGTGTATAACGAGAATATCTTTATTGGAGATGAGGTATTTGAAGATGCTGAAAAACTTAGTGGTTTAGATTTATTAGTGGTCTCATCCCTTAAAAATCAAGCTTACTTAGAAAAACTACTTTATAAATCAGCTTTTGAATTTAACGGTAACGAGCTTAATATCCACGATTATGGACTATTTAGTACCCGTGGTGGTTTTATAAGTGGTGTAAAACGCTTTTTAGCTGGCGATTTTAGACCTCAAAACATCGATGCAAATCGTTATGTTAGAACTTCTCTATCCTGGCGTGGCTTTTTAAGTCTAATTTCTCCTTTTGATAGTGACAATATCGCAGTAGTGGTAACTGCAACTGATGAAGATGAATTAAGTAAACTTTCTAATGACTTAGATTCTGATAAAGTAAATAAAGCCATTGGTGGAGATATCAGCATTATTTCTGGTATTGATAAAGTCGAAAAATTTGAGGTGGGTGACTACATTTATTCTGGGGATGTCTCCACACTCTTTTCAATACTTCACTTTGTAGGAGAGCATGTATTCTGGCTCTCTGTAGTTGCCTTTATTATCATTGTACTTCTCTCATTTATTGCCTCTGTATATCTACAAAAGAGGGCTCAACGCCGTCTTCAAGAAGGCTCTTATCAAAATGTGGACAGACTATAGGAGGTAAAGATTATGAATAAGAATTTAAAACGTACTGCTTTAAGTATGGTGTTAACTGTAGCCTTAATGCCAAGTGTAACTTTTGCCTCTTATGAAGAAGATCAAAAAGCACTGCAAAATGGCAGAATGAGTATGACAGGCTCTAGTATTAAAAATACTAAAGCTCACCAAACTAGTACTGTTACACCTAGTGTAAAGCCTAAAACCACTGTTGCAACATCTAGTACTAACACCACTTTGCCTCCTGTGGACACAGGCTCTAAAAGTAGTGTTATTCAAGGCTTATTAAAACAAGCTTATTTTTGGCACGACAAGTTACAACTTAACAAAGCCCTACAAGCTTTAAACAGAGTCTTATTGTCAGATCCTCATAATGAGGAAGCTCTCTATTTAATGTCCTTGTGGTCCTCTGAAGTTAAAGATGAAGCAAATGCTAAAAAGTATCGTGATAAATTAGCTAAAATCTCCCCTAATAGTAGTTATCTTATGCAACTAGATAACAAAAGGGGTATGGATCATTTCTCGCAGGATAAGCTTACTCACGCTAGAGCACTAGCTGCCTCTGGCAACATTCAAGCTGCTATCTTTGAATATCAAAAGCTTTTTACTGGCGCTATACCACCTAAAGCTTTAGTCTCAGAGTATTACATGACTATGTCCTCTGATCCTAACTACTATGACAGAGCTTGCATGGGCATCATCAACTATATAAAGCAAAATCCTAAAGATATCAATGCTCAAATTACTTATGGAAAAATTCTAACTTACAGAAAAAGCTCTATCAGAAAAGGCATTGAGCTTTTAGATTACTACAGTGAGAAATCTGACGAAGCAGATAAAGGCTTACGCCAAGCTTTACTGTGGTTAATGCCAAATGAGGAAGACAGTAAGTACTATGAGAAATATACCAAACGTCATCCTAATGACAACGAGATAAAAACTCACTTTGAAAACACTATCATAGGTAAATTGTCACAAAAGGCTTACTCTGATGCAGAGTTAGACAAAAAAGATGCTATAGATTCTTTTTTAAAGATCCTAAAAAAGAATCCTAACAATCAAGATGCGCTTGAAGCTGTAGGCTATCTTTACAATGAATCTAAAGAGTATTTAAAAGCTCAAGAATACTTATCTAAAGCTGCAGCTTTAGGTGGTAAAAAAGAAGCTAAGTTAAAACATGATGCCAAAATGGCTTCTATAAACTTAGCGGTAGCTACTGGAGATCTTAG
>JAEWPL010000274.1 GCA_023460615.1 Pseudomonadota bacterium
CTTGTAGTCATCTTTGTCAGTATAGGTGAGTGCAAATGAAATATGTCGGATACTACAACGGCAAGATTGGTCCATATGAGGAAATGACCATCCCTATGTCAGATAGATCTATTTACTTTGGTGATGGCTGTTATGATGCAACAACTTTTTGTAATCACCATATCTTTGCACTAAACGATCACTTAGATAGATTCTACAGTAGCTGTAAGCTCTTAGAAATTGACTTTGATATGAGTCGTGAGGAATTAACAGTAGAGCTTAACAAGTGTATAGAGGCTAATGAGTGTGATCATGGCATGATCTACTGGCAGTGCACTCGTGGTTGTGGCGTCCGCTCTCATGTCTTCCCTCCAAAAGATGTAAAACCAAATCTTTTGATAATATCAGTTCCACTTGAGCTGGTACCTTACGATACTCGAGCACGCTTAATCACCATGGAAGATACCAGATACGAGCATTGCAATATTAAGACTTTAAACTTAATACCAAATGTCATGGCAGCTCAGCGTTGTGTAGAAAAGAACTGCTTTGAGACTGTATTCCACAGAAAAGGCATTGTCACAGAGTGTGCTCATTCTAATGTACTAATACTAAAGGATGGAGTGCTTCAAACTCATGAGTTAGATAACCACATCCTACCAGGTGTAACTCTAAAGCATCTTTTGAAACTTGCACCAACAGTTGGTTTAAAGACTAAGATCAAAGCCTTTACTTTAGATGAATTATTTAACGCAGATGAAATCATTGTAAGTAGCTCAGGTGGCTTTTGCATTGGTGCTTATGAGATTGACGGTAAAGCTGTTGGTGGTAAAGACAATGCATCTCTTGTAAAACTACAACAAGCTTATGACGAGTTTTACAAAAAGGATATCGGTCTGATTTAATTTGTTGATAATAAAAGCTTGTAAACAGGTATTTTGCTTTCGTGCATATCTTAAAATGCACGAAATGCTACTTGTAACATATGCTCTGAATGGTGTGTGATGACCGGGGATGGTCAAGCGCACTGTTAGTGTAATAAGAGCAAAATTTGCACACTCCAAAATCACTAAGATCTCGCCGTCAAATCACAAAACGCCCACCCTTAGCCTCGATATTTACACTTTTGAGCAAAAATAAATGGCAAAAAATTGTAAATATAAGTACCATTACGACCATTTACAGTTCTGTTTACAGGAAGATTTTTAAAGATTTTATTAAGAAAGGAGCCGCACTGTAACTTCTGGATTTCGAGCCCCTGAAGTCACAGTGCCAGCATTATGCAAATTATACTATCTAAATCAGCTTTTTTCCTAGTGAAGAAAGATTTTATCGAAAGCGGTTTCCATTATGATTTGATAATCCGCCAATTACATTTATCCAAATTAGGAAGTCTGCGTGTTCTTATTTACATCTGATAAAACAACAATCTTTTAAAGTTGTCTTTGCTTTAATGCTAGACCAATTAACTTATCAGCTTTATCTGCAATAAACAGAGGAATATTTAGCATATCCTCATCTAGTCTTAAATTGTCTAATGAAAAACGCACTCTAAGCTTGGTTTGCTCTTTAAATAATTCCTTGTACTTTTTTAAGCTAGTAGCTTTAGTGTTGGTATCTGCTTTAACTTCAATTGGAAAAATATCGTTTGCTCTCTGAATTAAAAAATCTACTTCATAAGGTGGATTGTTTTGAGACCAATATCTTGGTGTAACTTCAAACTGATTTACTAATGCTTGTAAGATATAGTTTTCACTTAAAGCTCCTTTAAACTCTGTAAACAACCTATTACCTTCAATAAATGCGCTAGGATCAAGTTGTGAAAGACGTCTTAAAAGACCTACATCTGAAAGATAGATTTTAAAAGCTGACAAATCGTCGAAGGCATCTATAGGAAGGTTTGGTTTATTGCATCGGTAGATCTTATGGACTAATTGTGCATTTACAAGCCACTGTAATGCATCCTCATATTCTCTTGCTCTAGCACCTTCTTTTACAGCTTTGAAAGTAAACTTTTTGTTGTTGCCATTTAGTTGAGTTGGTATTGATTTGTAAATTAAAGAGCACTTTTGACCTAAACTTACCTTAAGCTTTTTGAAATCTCATTCATAAGCTTTAAGTAGCTTTGATAGTGAGCTTTGTATTTTCGATACATTTTTTCTTTCAGTCCACATAAGCACAGACTTAGGCATACCTCCTGTTACAAAGTACATTTTTAATTTCTCATAAAGAGGATTAAAAAAGGCATCAGCAATAGGAGTGATCTCATCAATTGAGTCCATGAACTTTACTAAGTTCAAATCGTTATTAGCTAATAAAAACTCAGTAAAAGTCATGGGATTGATTTGTAAAAAATCAACTTTACCTACAGGAAAAGATGAAGGTTTAGTAACCGCACCATCTAGATTAGAGCCTGCACTTGCTAAATGGTATTCTGGTGCATTCTCGCAGAAATATTTTAAAGAATTGATAACATTAGGACAGTCTTGGATCCCGTCAAAAATAATCAAGGTATCAGTTTTCTCAATATCTGGACCACTTGCCATGATTAGATTATCTAGGATCCTGTGAGCATCCTTGGTAGTCTCAAAAAATTGCTTGTACTCAGGACTCTCCTCAAAGTTAAAGTACGCAGTGTTCTGATAATAACGATTACCAAACTCTTTTAATAGCCAAGTTTTGCCAACGCCTCTTACACCTTTTAGAAGTAGTGGCTTTCTGTATTCAGAGGTCTTCCACTCTAGCAATTTACTAAAAACTATTCGTTCCATTTCTTTTAATCACATTTATATCATGGTATTAGAATAATATAATCACACTTTTATAGGCGTTTTGACAGTAAAATATCACACTTTTATTAAAAATGGTGTATTGAGACTGTTCTTTAGAATTATGTTGGCATTAACTTTAGATCTGTACTTTGAGTTATGATTAAAACTTCAAAATAACGCTATAATTTCAGACAATGTTCTATTTCATTTTGAGGATAAAAGATGTCTTTCAAAGCTGATTTTATGTGGGGCGCAGCTTCAGCTGCAGCGCAGATTGAAGGTGCCTACAATGAAGATGGTCGTAAAAACAGTATTTGGGATGTTTTGTATGAAGGTCATACCAAACACAATGACTCACCTCATGTAGCCTGTGACCATTATCATCGCTATAAAGAAGATATAGCTTTAATGAAAGAGATGGGGCTTAAATACTACCGTCTATCCTTGAGTTGGTCTAGACTTCTTCCTAATGGTACTGGTGCGATAAATCAAAAGGGAATAGATTTTTACAATGATCTTTTTTTAGAGCTTAAGAAGGCTGGAATTGAACCTATGGTAACCATTTACCATTGGGATCTGCCTTATGAACTCTACAGAAAAGGAGGCTGGGAAAATGACGATTCTCCCTTATGGTTTGAAGAATACACTAAACTTGTAGTTGATAAGTTCTCTGACAAGGTTAAGTACTGGATAACCATCAATGAGCCAAACTGCTTTATCGGTATTAGTTATAAAGATGCTTGTCATGCACCTTTTTTAGATGACAAAAATGCTCTAATTTCTTGCACAAGAAATGTTCTTTTGGCTCATGCAAGAGCGGTAAAAGTAATACGAGAAAGAGCCAAAATTACTCCTGTAGTAGGTATGGCTCCAACAGGTCCTATT
>JAEWPL010000275.1 GCA_023460615.1 Pseudomonadota bacterium
CTTCTATCGTTTTCATTTTTTAGCCTAAGATTTTTTAAGACTTACGTTTTAAAAGGTAGAAAGCTAGGGATGCAAAGACAATACTTGCAAACGAAGCTCCTATAATTGGAGGAACACCATAGACAATTGAAAACGGTGATACTATCTGATTGAGCACGTAATAGCCAAAGCCTAGGGCAATACCAGCTACAATTCTTGTACTCATATTCATAGAGCGTAGTGGTCCAAAGATGGTAGATAAGGACAAGAGTAACATTACTAGCATTACAACTGGACTTAAGAGCTTATTGTAGAAGAATAGTCTATAGCGGGAGGAATCCACACCATTTTGCTCAATGTATTTAATGTAATCTACTAACTGCCAAATTGGCATATTTGAAGAAATCTCACCTAAGACCTCTAATCTTTCTACGTTAACATGTAGCTTCCAAGCTTTAGTTTTATAGTAGTTAGTGGCAACATTCTCATCGTTAATCTCATGCTCAATTACATTATGCATGATCCACTTTCCATCTTCGTATATACCTTTATCAGCACGACTAATTTTACGTAAGGTAATGCCATCAAAATCATAGCGAATGACATTCATAAGGTGAGCATTATTGTAAATGGATCGAATACCGATAAAAGTGTCCCCTTCTTTAAACCAAGTACCAGAGCTTGTAAAGGATATGCCTAAGCCATACACTTTAGTGTCGTAACGCTCCTCGGCGTATTTTTCACAACGAGCGGTAGCAAACTCACTTATACACATCACAATTATGATTAGTGGGAGTAAACTTTTAATACAGGACACACCAATATTAAGCTTTGATAAGCCAATAGATTGCAACACAATAATTTCAGAGTTTTTTGCTAGATTACCAAGACCTATCACACCACCGATTAAGATAGAAACAGGAAAGAAAGTTACAAAGGAGCTTGGAACTTTATATAGGTTGTACTCAATTACAAATAAGAAATCAACACTACCTCTACCAATAAAACGCAGTGAATCAATTAAATTTATCAAGAAAGTAAATAAGGTTAAACAAATAGATACTAGTAACACTGAGAAGATAATGTTTTTACCTACGTATCTATCTAAAATTCCAAACATGAAGTTCTATCCTACTTTTTAATTGATCTAATCTACTTATTTTTTAGTAAGTACACGCTTTTTCTTGCCACCACGCTTTCTTTCAATATTTAAAGGTACTGCTACAAAAAGAAAGAAAACAATAGGTACGAGATATAAACCTGGATAAATTGGTATTTTGCCTGAATTTACAATATTTTTCATACCAATTAAGGCTAAGTAATAGCAGACAAAAAGAATAATGGCAGGACCTAATCTTGCAAACTTACCTTGTCTTGGGTTTACCATAGACAAAGGAATTGCAATTACCGCAAAAATAAAACACGCAATGATGGAGGATATTCTCCACTGCAGTTCAAGCTTAGAGCCTAAATCTTGAGCTTTGAGCAAATCACGAGTTGGAACTGATTTTAAAGTGTCATCACTATGATCTTCTTCAGCTGAAAACAAAGGCAAAGCTAAAGTGCTATAAGAGGTTTTCTTTAAATTAGCTTGATGCGACTCATTTTGATAAACATATCCTTTCTCAAGGCTTAGCCACTGTACTCCGTCTTTGTCATAAGACATATGACCTTTTGTAGCTGACAAAAATAGTGGCTCATTTACACCTTTAAGATTAGAAATACTCTTAATGATATAAATGTTTTTCATCTGCTTATCTGTTTTAGAGTGATCTTCAAGTTCTTGAATGTAGATAGTGTAATCACCAAATTCTGTAAATTTACCACTTTCAATAGGTAAATATTGAGGATTAGTTTGCGCAGTTTCTTGAAGATTCTTTTGCTCAAAAGTAGCTTTTGGCAATAAATACAAAGAGTTAATACCTGTAAGCACAGCTGAAAAACAAGCAATCAAAAGTGCTATTCTCATAATTCTAGCGGTTGAGATACCTACAGATTTCATGACCACCATTTCTGATTCAGAGGACATTCTTGATAAAGAAATGATGATACCTACATATAAAGTTAAAGGTATGAGCACAAAACCAATAGAAGGCATGGAGTACAGCACTAATTCTGTAAGTACACCTACAGGAACAGAGCCTGAGGTTACCATACCTAAAGTCTTGATGAGGGTTTGGCATAAAAAGATGGCAAACAAAATCACCAAGCAAATAAGCTGGACTTTTAAGATATCTTTAAAAATGTATTTATTTAAAATCAAAATTAAATCCTTATTTTGCTCTTAATGCTTGGATAAAAGCACTTAAAAGACAGTTTGGCGCTCTTGATGGCAACTTAGCATCAGTTACCTTAACAAAGGTGAGTAAGTTATAAGCTTTAAATAAGCTTGCAGCTGACAACTTACATAAATTGTCTAAATTAACTTGCTTTAAAAGTGGTAACTGTTCTTTTGAAACTCTTGCTTTATATTTTAGCAAATCTTTAATAAACAACCTTAAGATTAACGCTTTTTGTTCATCTGTTAATTTATTAAGGGAACTTACAACCTTTTGATCATTTACTCTATTTTCAATAGCGTCATTTAAGCCTTGTAGGATCTCTGTAGCTATTAAGTCTAATTGCTCGTTGTAGTATTGTAGCGCTCCTATAGGGGAGCTTTTAGCAAGCTCTAGACACACTCTTGCTCTGTCTTGATTGAAGTTATCTTTAAGCTCTTTTGATAGGTAATCTATACCTACCCTCACCTCAACATTAGGAAGTTGGATTTTTAAAGCTCTTGATAAGATAGTAGCTGGTAGTGCATCAAGAGAGCTAGTAAGTAAAATAATGCAACTATCTTTAGGGGGCTCTTCAAAAGTTTTTAATAAAGCATTTGAGGAAGCTTCATTCATAAGTTGTGCATTTGAGACAACACAAACTTTGCCATTACCCAAAATGCTACCTTCAACTATCCACTCACACAAACGGCGGATACTCTCAACTTTAATACTTTTATTTCCTTTGACAGGAGGGATGCTCTCCTCTAAAAGAGGGGTACCCATATCTGAAAGGAGCTCTTTAAAGTTGTGAGATAAGTCAGCACCATTGTCAACTTGTTCAGTAGTTGCTGACAATACACTTAAAAAATCAGGATGAGAGCCTTGTTGCAAATTGTCAAATAAAAGGCAGGACTTACAACTGTCACAACACTTATCCCCTTGGCGGTTTTGACAGAGAATTAGCTTAGCTATTTCTAAAGCTAAAAAAGCTCCACCTAAGGTATTGTCACCACTTATGATAATAGAATGTGGCACTCTACCTTGTTTTATTGAAGAGCTTAAATGTTGAAAACTGCTTTCAAGCCAAGAATTAAGCATAGAGGTTATCCAGTAATTGCCTAATGTGAGAACTTACATTGTCTAGAGTGTCATCACCATTTACTACCTTAATAGTGTTAGGATCTTGCTTTGCACACTCAAGGTAGGTATTACGGACTCTTACAAAAAAGTCCATTTTAGACTGTTCAAATCTATCAAGCTCACCACGAGCTTTTGCTCTTTGCATACCTTTTATAGGATCGATATCTAAAAGAATAGTAAGATTAGGTTTAAAATCACCTAATACCACTTTACTAATTGCTTTAATCTCACTCATATCCATACCACGACCACCACCTTGATAGGCTACTGTAGATAGATCGTGACGGTCACAGATGACATCCACACCCTGCTCTATTGCAGGTTTAATCACGGTGTTAACTAGTTGAGCTCTAGCTGCATACATAAGTAATAACTCTGTAGTATCACACATAGCATCATCAGAACGAGGAGTCTTTAATAAGTTTCTAATCTCCTCAGCTATAGGAGTGCCACCAGGTTCACGAACCTTGAGGTAACGACGATTATGTTGTTGTAAATACTGCTCTATAGTTTTTAGCTGAGTGGATTTCCTGAGCCTTCTGTACCCTCAAGGGTAATAAAAACACCTTTAGACATATGCTTTACTTAACTTAAAAAAAATTGAACACGCCATTATAGCAT
>JAEWPL010000276.1 GCA_023460615.1 Pseudomonadota bacterium
AGATTACAGAGTTTGCAGTAACATCACCATAAGCTTCGATAGCTGTGATTAAATAAACAATACCTAAACCGATAATGGCTGCAGGATCAAAAGCTAAACCGTACTTAAATGGAGTAGGAATATTAAAGCCACCATAGGAGGTAATTTGACCAAAATCTACACGACCTAAGATAGTAGCAACCACGAAACCAATGATTAAGCCTATTACAATAGAGGCCATACGTAAGTAACGATTTGAAGAGCGGTTAAAGAATAGGATAGATACGATAACAATAGCAGCTAAGCCTAAGTTCTCATAGGAGCCAAAGGTGCCATTTTCTTTAGCAGCAAAACCACCACCACAAGCAATCACACCAACTTTAATTAAGCTTAAACCAATTAGAGTTACCACTACACCAGATACTAAAGGAGTGATGATTTTACGGGTGTAGCGTAACACTCTACTTACAAACATCTCCACTACAGAGCCTGAAATTACGGCACCAAAGATAGCAGCTAAACCGCCGTTTAGACCAGCACCAATGATAGGTGAGATGAAGGAGAAAGAAGTACCTTGAATACACAATAGACCACAACCTATGGGACCTACAGTACGGCACTGAATAAAGGTTGAGATACCTGAGGCTAAAAGTGACATAGAGATTAAGTAACTGGTGGTCTCTAAATCAAGCTTTAGGGCACCTGCAATAATTAGTGGTGGAGTGATGATAGCCACAAAGATTGCAAGTAAGTGCTGGAAAGCAGCAAATAAAGCATCAGGTAGAGGAGGTCTATCCTCTAGCTTATAAATTAACTCTTTTGAGTGTAATTCTGGATTTAAAGCTTTTTGAATATCGTTTTGCTCTGTCATTTTCTTTATTCTTTAAAGGTGATTTTACAATTGTCTAAGCTATCGATGATAGCAAGAGATTCTACTTGATAGCCTTTCTCACGTAGATAATCACCACCGTGTTGGAAAGACTTTTCTACTAAAAAGCCCATGCCTGAGAGAGTAGCATTAGCTTTTTCAACTAACTCAATAATACCTTTAGCAGCATTACCGTTAGCTAAAAAATCGTCAATGAAAAGAACTTTATCGCCTTCATGTAAGTAATCTTTAGAAACACAAACGGTGTAACTCTTGTTTTTAGTAAAGGAGAACACCTCTGTTACTAACATGTTATCCATAGTTGAAGGCTTTTTCTTTTTAGCAAAAACTACAGGTACATTTAATAAAAAACCTACCATCACAGCAGGAGCGATACCTGAAGCTTCAATAGTTAAAATCTTATTGATCTCTTTATTTGCAAAGCGACGAACAAACTCAATTGACATTGATTGTAATAAGGTAGGATCAATCTGGTGGTTAATAAAAGAATCCACCTTTAAAATTCCACCTTCAAGGCACTTACCATCTTGCTTAATTCTTTGTACAAGTGGTGCAAATGGCTTATATTGATTTGACATAATTTACCTCAATACAGTTATTTTTTAATAAAGTTAATAGCGCCGTCAGATACGCCTACTAGCTTTGCAAAACAGTCATGCTCATCATGATCAACAATTTGTGCTTTCACAACATCGCCAACCTGAACATTTTGAGCATTCTCAATACTAATTACGCCATCAACGTCAGGGGATTCATACTTAGTACGACCAACTGCAACGCCATCATCTGAAACGTAATCTACTAATACTTGATATTCTTTACCTACACGATCTTCTAGCTTGTCAAAAGAGATTTGAGCTTGAGTTTCCATGAGTAGGGCTGCACGCTCTTCACGAATTTGCTCATCTACAGGATTTAAGTAGCTATTAGCAGTAGCTCCATCTACATCTGAGTATGGGAAACAACCGACTCTATCTAATTTTGCTTCTTTAATAAAGTCTAGTAACTCGTTAAATTGCTCTTGAGTCTCGCCTGGGAAACCTGCAATAAAGGTAGAGCGAATTGCTAAATCAGGGCAAATCTTTCGCCACTGCTCGATTTGACGTAGAGTTTTCTCAATGTTACCAGGACGCTTCATGGCACGTAAAATTGTTGGATTTACATGTTGGAAAGGTACATCTAAATAAGGAAGAACTAATCCTTCAGCCATAAGCTCTACAATCTTAGTAGCTTCATCTGATGGGTAAACATAATGCACTCTAACCCAACGCTTTAATTCACCTAACTTTCTGCAAAGGGAAGATAGGCTTGGCTTACTCTTTAAGTCAACGCCGTAATCAGATGAGTCTTGTGCGATAACTAAAAGCTCTTTTACCCCACGACGCACTAAGTCAGTAGCCTCAGTTAAAATATTAGGCACTTCTCTTGAACGTAGTGGACCACGAAGAGATGGAATAATACAGAAAGAGCAGTGATGACGACAACCTTCAGCAATTTTTAAATAGGCATAATGTGGTGGAGTTAAAAGTACGCCTGAGTGAGATACAGCTTGTCTATCAGACTCATTTGGCTTACCTACTAAAGAGATAATGCCTCTAATCACTGTAGCTCTCATGCCAGGACCATATACTGCTGCTACTTGTGGGTATTTATCCATAATTACTTTAGCTCGAGCGCCTAAGCAACCTGTAACAATTACTTTTCTTGAATAGTTTAGTGCTTCACCAATTGCTTGCATGGACTCTTCAACAGCAGGTCCTATAAAACCACAGGTGTTAACAACTACGACATCACACTTAGAATACTCATTTTCAATTTTGTATCCCATGGCGATTAAAACAGAGGTTAGTCGTTGAGCATCTACTAAGTTTTTAGCGCAACCTAAAGATACTAAGCCAATTTTTGGTGAATCTTTACTCATGAAAAATACTTATGGATAAATATCTACAAAATACAACAAAAGCCAGGTAGTACCTGGCTTATACAAATTAAAAAACTAAATTAAGCTTTGAAAGCAGCCTGTAGAGGTGGAACAACTTGCTTCTTACGGCTCATTACACCATCTAGCCACATGCAATCTGACTTAGTAGCACCTAGTGCCTTGATGATAGTATCTTCATCATCAGATGCAACTATAAGCTCTGAACCTTCCTTCATGATGTCGGTTAGAACTAAAACAGCACTGTGACGACCTTCAGCTTTAACTGCTGCTAATTCAGCTTGTAGTTTAGCCTTTAGATCAGCTGATACCATAGATAGAGAAATTAACTCTAACTGACCGATACCGATCTTCTTGCCACCCATATCAAAGTCTTTGAAGTCACGGAAGATTAAATCACGTGGGCTTGCATCAAGATTTGACTTAGCCTTGAACATATCCATGCCTAAAGCTTCTAAATCTGCTACGCCAGCAATCTTAGCTAGAGCTTGTGCTGCATCCTTATCTTGTTGTGTGCAAGTTGGGCTCTTGAAAAGAACAGTGTCAGATAAAATAGCGCATAACATTGCACCTGCGATATCAGCAGGAATTGCAACCTTGTAGTAATCAGCAACCATCTTGATGATAGTGTTAGAGCAACCTACAGGTTGGATCCAGCACTCAAGTGGAGTATCGGTAGTTACATCACCTAACTTGTGGTGATCAACAATACCTAAAATAGTAGCTTTACCTAGATCTTAAGGAGCTTGAGCAATATCTGAGTAATCAACTAAGTAAACTTGCTTGTCAGCAACAGAGGATACAACTTTAGGTGCTTGTAGCTTGAACTTATCTAAAACAAACTTGGTCTCAGGTGCAACCTCACCTTGAGCTACAGCAGTAGCCTCAATACCACGACCGTTTAATACGTGAGCATATGCAATTGCTGCCACGATAGAATCTGTATCAGGATTTTTATGACCTAGAACTAAAGCGCTCATTGAAAAAATTCCCCTTATAAGGTAACTAAAAATAAATTTGCGTTATTTTACTATGAATGAAGATACTTTTGCATTTTTTTAACCTTTAAAGCGCAGAATTTTTTTTCTAAAGTTTTGTTTACAGTAAGCAATTTACTTATTCTTTTGTAGATCATCGCATCAATACTGTGGATTTAGGCAAGATTTGTTGATTTAATGTTTTATCAACTAGAGCTAAGTTGTTAAAATATAAGCTTAGAATTTTTTGGGAGAGCCTATGTCTTTTTGTTGTAATAAGTTAGCAACTTTATTACTTGCTGTAACTACTACCTTTTCCTCTGTAGCACTAGCTGATGCCTATTCAAATGACGAGTTATTAAACTCTTGTAATCAAGGCAACATGGACGATTGCTACATCTTAGGTACTTTGTACGTTGATGGCGATGGCATTAAAAAAGACTTATACGCAGGCTCTCGCCTCATTGAAAAAGCTTGTGAAAATGGTCAAGTTAACGCCTGTAAAACTTTAGGTGAGCTTTATTTAACTGGTAAAGGTCTTGAGGTTAACTACTCAAAGGCTAATTACTATGTAGGCAAAGCCTGTGACGCTGACGATTTTGAAGCTTGCGCTGTATTAGGCACTATGCACGCAAGAGCCATGGGCGTAAGACGTAATTTAGATAGAGCCAAAGAGTTATTTACCAAATCCTGTGATGGACAAAACGGCTATGGCTGTTTATTACTTGGCAAGATGTATAACTCTGGTTTTGGCGTAAAATTAGATCCTACTAAAGCTTTAAACTTATTTGAAAAATCCTGCTCTTTAGGACTTGAAGATGGTTGCAAAGAAAAACAAGCTATGCAAGAAAAGATAGGTGAGGCAAAGGCAAAAGTAGCAAAAGCAAAAGCTAAACTAGAACAATAAGGCAAAGGTAATGAATGCTAATTTAAAAACTTTAGTAAGTGTATCTTTGATGTTATTTGCAGGTACTGCCAAGGCTATTACCATGCCAGCACCACCACCTGAGCTTTCTGATACCTTAACTAAGTTTAAAACCCAAGTGCAATTAAATGAGGATAAGTCTACCTCTAATGATGCTATAGCACCATTTTTAGAGAATGTTGAAATTGAATCAGCACCATTTGTGCCAGGTGATGATAGTGCCGGTGTCTTAAGATTAGCTTTAATCTATCAAACTAAAGCTACCATAGGAGTCCCATCC
>JAEWPL010000277.1 GCA_023460615.1 Pseudomonadota bacterium
ATTCCATATTGGTCAATGATTCCAGCCTTTAGTACAGATTCTAAAGTAAGAGACATCATGAGTGTTATTCCTCGTACCTGCGCTATGATTGGTGGTCAAATCGTAATTATTTTTGGTCTACCTATCATTACCTTCCTAGGTGTAAGTCAAGGTGATACCCAAGCTGACGGTTTCTTTAGATGTCAAAGACGCGTTAGATTGTCCTAAAAATAGCTCCCTAAATTGTCAATTATTTTGATTTTATTGATGTAAGCCTGTCATGACCTCCTGCCACCTAAAACGCCAAATGTATTTGCTCTAATAATGCCATTAGTTAATACTGCCAATTTTGTCTGAATACTTGATGTTAAATTGTCATGAGTTAATGACTTTGATTTTGCCATGAGTGGTTGATGTGATTTTGCCATAAATAATCGCCTATTTAGGTTGTAAATAAGCGATTTTTAGCTATTTAGAAGGGTAATTCGTCGTTTAGGTATTCTATGTTATCGTTTTTTAATTTCTCCTTAAGGTCTGAAATCTGACGCTCTTGCATAGCGATAAAGAAATCTCTATCACGTATGTCTGCTTCTAACTCAGACACTTGATCTTCTAATTGCTCAACATCTGTTTCAAGTCTTGTTTTCTCTTTGATGAGGTCACAGATAAAACTTCGGTTATTGTATGAGGTCTCTGCATAAATTGAAATCAATTGACTTTGATCGGCTAAAGTTTCATGTGACATCTTGGTAAGCTTGTCTAAGGTATTTAAACTCCTATTGAGAAGCGCTATAAGTTGTTTTTCTGTCATTGTGCACTCCTTAGGATCACATCTACAACCTCATTGTTAGCTGCTTCAGCTACTAAATCCTTAGTAACAATTGTTACGTTTTTCAAAGCCGCATAGTTCAGAGCATGCATGCAGATCTTGTTAATAATTCTAGGAACTCCATCAGATAAGTCTGCAATTAAATCTACTGCATCAGAGGCAAACAAGTTGTCAGAGGTGCCAGCCCACCTTAGGTGAGCTGCCATGTATGGACCTACTTGCTCTTTACTTAGGCTAGAGGTCTTACATAGGTACATGATACGTTGAATGATAGCCTTGCAACGATCTTGCTTTAGCACATCCCAAAGCTCATTTTGACCTGAAAGGATTAAAGATAAAGGTGAGCCTGAATCGTAGCTTTTACCGTTTAATAGGAATCTAATTTCCTCTAGCAGATCATATTTCCTATAACCTTGAGTAAGTAGATGGGCTTCATCAATAATCATTACCACCTTTTTGTTATAGGTCTTTCTCTGTATTTCAAGCTCATTGTGGAATTGCTTTCTAGCATCATTTACATAAACATGGGATTTTATTCCTAGTTGCTCTAAAGGTACTGAGTAAATCCATCTAGGTGAAGCATTAGACATAGATACATACAATACCAAATACTCTTTAGGATCTAAGGTGCTTGCAAACAATCTTAAAAAGGTGCTCTTGCCAGTACCAGGCTCTCCTGTTAAAACAGCAAAGGAATTGTTTTGCACCGCAAGCTTAAGCTTGTTTTGATTGCTTAAAAAACTGTCAGCTTTAAACAAGTACTCTGTATCAATAGTATTAGTAAAAGGTGTTTTGTTCATTTTAAAGTAGGATACGAAATCATCTACAGCCATAATTAGCTCTCCTTGCATTTGCTATAAAGTGATTGGTTCAAAGGTTGCTCTGAGGTAGACGGGGTATATATGAGAGTTGGCACTAAACTTTGCTTAAACGTCTCTTCATCTTGATAGGTGCCATTGTCTTTGGCAATATCTCTTATAATTCTTTCAACACTAGCAGGTACCTGCTTTTCAACCTCATCTAAAGCTTGAGCTGCTTTGTTGTAAGGATTTTCGGTAGCCTTTTTGCGATCTTCAAAGTCGACATTAGCTTTAACTACATGTTCAAATAAAGGAATGTCTTGATAGCCGTCAACAGCATTGTCATCTTTTTGGTGTAAAGAAACCTTACCATCTGTGGTGCAGTACATGATGGTTACCCGATCACCTGCTTTTGCATATTGAGAGCCTACTTTAAAGAGCTTCCCCTTAAAACTTATCGTGCCATCTTTAGAGACTCTTCTAGTTGAAAAGGTTTGAAAGGCTAACGTGAGAATATCGTCATGAGGATATCTGATTGTTTTATTAAGGCTATCAAGTTCAAAAGCTTGGTCTGGGGACATTTGTACCTTTTTTCCTGACTTATCAGTATAGGTAAGTGCTGAATGAGGCTTGCCATTGTATTCTTTAACCCATCTATCAATCATCAGCACGAATTGATCGTACTTTAGGTTATCCATATTCTTGATAGGGGTTAATAACGCATCTAAACTGCCATTAAGTCGCTCTAAGGCCCCTTTGCCCATTGGCATATAAGGCTTGGTTTTTCTGTGGGTAATACCTAAACAATGGGCACAATGGCGGAAGGCTTGACCTTGGTAAATACTACCTTGATCGGTGAGTATGCTGTCTGGAATACCATAAGTTTCAATCAGCAATCTTAGGCTGATTAAAGCGATGTCTTCCTTTTGGCTAGTATCAACTCTGTAGGTGAGAATTTTACGGCTGTGGTTATCCATCCAAATATGGATGTAAGGAACTACATACTGCCCACATTCATTTACCACACAGTTGCGAGGTGGCTCTTTTACATCTCCTTGAACTTGATCTAACACATGCTCTTTGCGGTAACGTCCAAATAAAGCACGACCGCTAGTTTCTGTAAGCTGCAACAACGCAGCTCTACTGTAACCTGCTTTAGCAAGGTGCTCTTGCACGGTACTACGCTTTAGAATGCCTTTGATGTTAGGATGGCGACTCTCTAAGTTAGCGATAATGTCGTTAACACTAATAGTTGGAGTTTGAGATCGCATGGCTTTAGCTTCGTTTAGCAGAATATCAAAGCTAATGAATAGCTTTTTATCCGTACGAACTACTGGATACTTTGGTTTTAAGCCATCTAACTTTAGTTCGTCGTAAGCTTTGTACCAGCGCATGATTGTTCTTTGAGAAACGCCAGTTTCTAAAGAAATATTCTCAACTAACTTTCTAAAAGCTTTCTTTTGCTCTTTAGTGATTAGATGTTTAGACAATAAGGGGGCTATCACCTTAAGTCTATACTCAACGGTAGATTGCTTGTCTTTATCGAAATTGCTCATTTTGACCTTTAAATAGATAACAATTTAAATTAAGGCGGTCTAATTTCCGTCTGCAAAGCAATCTTACTGGACGTGTATGGTAAAGAGATCTTATGTAATGTGGATGGTTTTGAGACAAACTTACAGCAGATGGTGCATAAAATTTTGGGTAAAGGAATTTGATTAGCATCAGTTGTAGGAATGGCTTTAGGATCGTAATCTTGATTGGTTAGCTGATGATCTTCTAAGTATAGAAGCTTAAATAAATTAACCGTCAGCACTCTTAGCTTTTTGATTGCGTGAAGTACCTTACAGCCTCTTTTACCTAAGACGTAGTATTTAAATAAGTGATTAAATTCGCTGTTGTATCTACGTTGAATTTGTTTAATTAACGGACATGCACCAATAAGCTCTTTAATAAACTTTTTTGTTCTAATGTTTGGGAGATTTTCCAATCTTGAAAGGTATTTATTGTATTCATCTTGAACCCAAACTAAATCATCAAGGGTTTTGGCATCATATTGCTCCTTTGGTACAAAACAGTCTGGTAACAGAACATGAATTTCATGATGTCCTTTACACTCTTGATTTGGGCAGGTTACTCTCTGTAATTTATAATAGGTTAGTTGATTATTTAGTGGGTCGTAGATCTTCTTATTGTAGGTAGTAAATCCATCTTTGACCAATTTACAACCGCAATGGCTACAGCGAGGTCTGAAAGACTCTGACTTAAAGGTGATCCTGTTTACAGCTATGATCTTATTTTTTAGATTTTGTGTGCCGTGATCATATATTTTGCAGGCACCTTTGGCTATAATGTAGAAGTTGCACCTCCTTTTGGAGTTGTGAAAGGCAGGTATTAGTAAGTCGCGAAACTTATGGGCTAATACCTGCCGCCTCCTAGTAACATCTTATCAAAACGTCATTTCTGAATTTTTAAAGTAAATCAAATAATCACCAAATGCTTATATATGCAGTTTTTTAACCTGCAATAGTGCTTTTACTGCATAATCTGTAGTTCTTTACATTCTCAAATAGCTTACTAGAGGGGATTAAGACTAGAAACTTCGGTTTAAGTAGGCTACCCACTGGAAGGACTCTATTTTCTGTTGATCAAACTTGAAGGTATCAGGATTTTTATTGATAGATTTTGGCAGAAAGAAATCAGATAGTAATGTAAATCTTAGAGCAACAACTCTAAGCAATATTAGGTCTTAAATTATGACAATCTTGGTGGCTGTTTTTGTGACAAAATGAAACAGCATAGACAGGAATTAGTGGTAGCGATAATCTGTAAAAGCGTCTTTTATAAAAATGAATGAGGGAGAATTGATGATTTGGTAAAGCAAGTGAATTTAAAATTGAGGTACAGATT
>JAEWPL010000278.1 GCA_023460615.1 Pseudomonadota bacterium
AAAATGGCTTATAAATGTCTTACGTCTTACAATTTATTTTTATTTGATGTACGGTGAAAGATTTTGGGAAAGAAGTTTTGTTGTTCTTTATAGAAAGGGCGTTTCCATGCAATCTTGAAGAGACTTTTCAATCATTCAAAGAGCAAGGTTACGCCCAAGATAGTATTGTTAGCTAATTAACGTCAGTTTGCAAAAAATCTTTAATATTTTTTTTATCAAGGTGGCGATTTTGGTATTTGTACAAAATTGAGTGTAACTTAGAGTCTTATATAGATTTTGTTTAGCAGTTAAGATTGTACAAAATGACTTATATATGCCCTAGGTCTTACAATTTATTTTTATTTGATGTACGGTGAAAGTTTTCTTTAATTACAAAAAAGCCACTTTTTAAAAGTGGCTTTTTAGGAAATGATTAAGCTATTATCTTAAAGTGATGTATAAGGTACCACCGTTACGGTTGATTCTAATAGCGGAGATTTGACCTTTTACTTTCTCAAGATTCTTCTTAAGATCGTTTAAGTTCTTTACATCAGCCTTATTTACACCAGTGATTACATCACCCTTACGTAAACCAAAGCGTTGAGCCATAGAGCCTTTTACAACATCGGTAACTTCAACACCACCGTCTTTTGCGTTAGCTAAAGAAGCACCAGCAAAGGCAGGAGAAATATCCTTAGCGCTATCAGCACTTACACTTTGGCCTACAGTGCTATCACCAATCTTTACAGTGTAGTCTTGATACTTGCCATCTCTGAAGATAGTAAGTTTAACTTCACTGCCAGCTCTTAAGGTTGCAATCTCAGCACGTAATTGTGCAAAAGAGGTTACCTTCTTGCCATTTACTGCAGTGATAATATCGCCTGATTTAATACCAGCTTTATCAGCACCAGAATCTTTTAAGACTTCGTTAACGAAAGCACCAGAGTTTTCTTTATAATCAAAGCTCTTTGCAAGATCTGCATTAAGCTCTGTACCCATTACACCTAGCATGCCACGCTTTACGCCACCATACTTTAAGATCTGATCAGTGACAGTCTTAACCATGTTTGAAGGGATAGCAAAGCCGATACCGATATTACCACCTGATGGAGCCATAATAGCGGTGTTAATACCGATTAGCTTACCTTCAAGGTTGATTAGAGCACCACCTGAGTTACCAGAGTTGATAGCTGCATCAGTTTGAATGAAGTTCTCGATGTTCTCAATATTCAAACCAGTTCTGCCTAAAGCTGAAACAATACCTGAGGTTACAGTTTGACCTAAGCCATATGGATTACCGATTGCAATTGCAAAGTCACCCACTTCAAGTTTGTCAGAATCAGCCAAATCTAATTGAACTAAGTCTTTGGCATTCTCAAGCTTTAATAAAGCTAGATCAGTGTGCTCGTCAGAGCCTACTAATTTGGCATTAAACTCTCTGCCATCTTTTAATTGAACCTTAATGTCATTTGCATCGGCAACTACGTGGTGGTTAGTTACTACTAAAGCATCGGTTGTGTTAATGATTACACCAGAGCCTAAAGCTTTAAACTCTCGCTGCTGTGGTCTACCACCACCAAAAGCATCCCCCATACCTGGGAACATAAATTGAAATTCCTCTGGTAGAGAAAAGCCTTGAACGTCTTTTTTACCTTTTACAGAAATATTAACTACAGCAGGTAGCACTTGTTTTAACATTGGTGCTAAAGATGGTGTTTGACCGTCTTTGATCATCTCTCCAAGAATTGGAGCTGCTGCATTAGCGCAAGTTGCAGTAAAAACACCCATTGATAAAGCTAAAGCAACTGAGGCTAATTTTACTTTGTTTAACATTTTTATATCACTCCTAAAAGGTTCAATTTATACCTTTAATTGTTCTTTTTCTTCTTGTTTTGTATCGGTCACAGCTTCGTGCAAAGGACTATTTTGGACATTTTCGTCGATAGCACTTAAAGTTGCATCTTTTGGTATTTCAGGTGACTGCAATACCTTTGGAGTAGCTATTTCATTTAAAGATCCGTTGATAGACTGATCTTCTGTGATGTCTTTCTTCTTTTTCTCACTCTTGTTGATTACAGAGTTTAGTGTAGTTGTGGTATTTAAAAATGGGTGAATATCTACTTCTTGAGGTGCTATTCTTTGGGTAGCTTCATTTAAAAACTCCACATATTGCTTGTGCACAGTATCTAACTGTGAGAACAGATCTAAGGAAGTCTTTAAGAATCTATCTAAAGTTCTTTGAGATTTAATGGCAGCACGTTTAGTCTTTAAAAGCTCATCTTTAACTCTTTTATGTTTGTAAATTTGAGCCATGGTTATAAAGCAAGCTAATGCGCCAATAGCAAATCCTATAAAGAAGATAGCTACAGAAGAAGCTGTCAATTCCATATCCCACCTAAATATCAAATGATCTAAGTCATTTTTCTTTAGCTTAATTTTTTATGCTTAGACAAGACTTAGAGAAAAAACTGTTATCAATTTACTACAAATTCATCATCCCTATTATCGTACGAATGTTTAAAAATTATTATTTGATTTTTATGATTTTTTGAACCAACACCTATAATTTTATTTACTTTTTATCCTTTGAAATTATTATTGATAAAATTAAGCAACAAAAGTGTTTTCAAGGAGCTTTTTGGATGAT
>JAEWPL010000279.1 GCA_023460615.1 Pseudomonadota bacterium
TTAAGTAGCTTACCTAAAGCTTTATCACAATAGATAATTGCAAGTGTCCTTACAAGCTTTGTTTAGCAACAATTTGAAGTTAAAGCTCTATACTTGGCAACTCAAAAGTCTTAATTACTTGTTTTTGCTCTTTAGAAATAATAACTACATAGCGATATAAGTTCTTTTTAAACCTATCAATGCCATAGTTACGATTTTCTACTTGCTCTATTGCTTTTGACATTAAGTTATCTAGGTTGTCACCTTCTCTGTAGAGTTTAAGCTCAAACACGTAATAGTTTATATCAGATTTTACGATGATATCAGCTCTACCAGAGCCAGACAGACATTCTCTATCTACATTAGCGCCTAAGATTAAAAACTCACGGTAGATGATTTCTCTTAAGCTATTCTCGTCATTAAAGATTTTAGTGTCTGTAGGTATGCCTTTTACCATTAAATCAATGCAGTCTAAAATGCTTTTAGAATCGTGACCTATTAAAGCATCTGATAAAAGAGAAATATTAAGTTTTTGTATTGGACTTTCTTTGTCTAAAGTAGACTTGACGATATCTTTGAAGAAGCCTCGATATAAATATGACTGTAACTCTAAATTTGGTATACCAAAGCGAGCAGCTTCAGTTCCTACCGACTTTTTAATGGTTAGATAGCCTGCTTGATACATCATAACCACAGGATCCATATCTACTGGATTAGAGGCTTTATTGATATCTTCAAAATCAACGACAATTCCATCGTCTAATTCTTTTAACTTATCTAATAATTCTAAAGATAGAGCTTTTGTTTTTTTACAATTTTTAAAATCTTTTAGATAATTATTTACAAGACTTGAGTAAGCACCGCTTGCTCCCCAGTAAGAGGAAAAACGCTTGATATTAGCAACATTAAATAAGAAGTTAAGAACAGACCAAGTATTATAGACATGTACTGTTGCGTTCATCTCAAAACAATAACCGTCATAATGCTCTTTTAAGTTTTTACTTACAGCCTCGTAAGTAGTATTAAGAGCCTTTGCGGCATTCTCTAAGTATTCTTTAAAGTAAGTATCTATTTCAGTTTGTGTATAACCTAGCAAAGCTCCATAGGCTGGATTTAAGGATATGTCTAGTAAATTATTAAAGGCACTAAAGATACTAGTATTTGCGTATCGTGTAATACCTGTAATAAACATAAAACGCACTGCTTTATAACGACTTTTAACAGCTTGATAAAAAGAGCTTAAGATGTTTCTTACCTTCTCAAATTGCTCCTTGTTGTTCATAAACGAGGTAAGAGGTGCATCATACTCATCGATAAGTAATACTAACTTTTTTTCGCCTACTACATCACAAATACCAATAAACTTTTCACTTGCTAAATTAGCAGTATTTCTATTGATAATAAGCTTATGTTCAAAAATAAAATCATCTAAAGCATTATTAAAAGCTATATCAAATGCTTCTACACTAGTACGATTCATAGCAGAAAAGTCTAAGTGTAGTACGTAATACTGTGCTGTATCTTGCCATAAAGGCTCTATTTTTAAGCCTTTAAATAACTCTATCTTGCCAAGAAACAAACATTCAAAGGTAGATACTAATAAACTTTTGCCAAAACGTCTTGGACGAGAAAAAAAGATAGGCTGCGCATTGTTTGAAGCAATTTTGTATATAAGATCAGTTTTATCTACATATATTCTCTGCTCTTTTCTTAGAGTATCAAAATCGCTAATACCATTAGGTAATTTGTTTAAATCTGCAGCCATAATATATTCAATCCTTTAATATTTTTTATTGTGGATATTTTACCAACAAAATATCATTAACATTTTATTTTTTAACACTATAATGTACTCAATTTTTAATTTGAGATACCTAACATGCAAGATAATGACAAACTAATTGCCCTTGAAGAGAAAGTGGCGTGGCTTGAAGATCAACTTGAAAGCCAAGGAGCTGAGTTATCACAGCTTTATGACAAGTTAGATAAGCTTGAAAGACAATTTAAGATTTTATATTCAAAAGTTGGTGATCCTTATGCTACTAGATCACAAAAGGATGAGGTTCCACCACCACATTATTAGGATTAAAAATGAAGAACTTTAAATACTTATTAGCAACTTTTATTGTAGCAGCCTCATTATGCGCCTGCTCTACAGGTGAATATGTAGTAGATCTAAAGACTCCTATTACTGTTGAAAATATCAACCAAGGAGCTAAAGCTGTGTGCGTTGCCGATGCTACAGATAATCGTTTATTTATTGGTAATGAGCAAAAACCTAATTTACCATCAGGTGCAATTCTATCTAAAGATTACAAAGCTCGCTCTTATGCTAGACTAAAAACTTTAGGTGAACAAAGTGGTGCTTTATTACTACCTCAAAACAAGACAGTAGCAAGTTTATTTAAAGATTTACTTGAGCAGGCTTTAAGAGAATCTGGCTACCAAGTAGTGTCTGATGTAGCAGCTGAAAACTCTAGTGATGTGGCTATCATCGCTGTAGATATCAAAAAGTTTTGGACTTACGCGGGGCTTGATAAGCTAAATGCAGATATCGTAAACGAAGTAGAAATTGATGTTTACGCTCAGAACAATGGTACACAAAAGAAGCTTACTTTAAAGAACAAGCAAACTAAAAAAGTGTTAACCGATACTAAAGGTCAATACAAGACTACCACAGAAGCTTCCATTGCTAATATTTACCATTTAGCCTTAGAAAAGCTACCTTTAATTCTTGGTAAATAAGTCTTCATAAGAAAAGCCAAATCAAACGATTTGGCTTTTCTTTATCATCTAGTTAAAACTAAGAGCAGATCTTAATTTTCTTTCTCATCTCTGTCTTTTAAGTTTGCAAAGATAGTTGCAATGATAGGACCTGAAATATTGTGCCATACTGAGAAGATGGCGCCAGGTACAGCAACTACAGGGTTTACTGCAGCTTTAGCAGCTAAAGACATACCTAAGGTAGCAGCAAGACCAGAGTTTTGCATACCAATTTCAATAGCTAAAGTCTTCTTTTGCTTTAACTTAAATCCACATACTTTTGCTAATACATAGCCTAATGCATAACCTATGCAATTGTGTAGTGCTACTACAACGAAGATTAGGATACCTGTGGTGGCAATTTTTTCAGCACTTACAGCAACTACGGCAGCTACAATAGCAATAATTGCAAATACACTTACTAAAGGTAGTGCAATCACTACTTTGTTAATAGTATTTCTAAATAAGGCATTGATAATAACACCACCTACAATTGGTAAAATCACAATTTGAACGATGGAGATAAACATACCAATAGGATCAACTTCTAGCCATTTACTTGCAAATAAATAGAATAAAGCAGGAGTTACCACAGGAGCTAGCACTGTAGTACAAGCGGTGATAGTTACTGATAAAGGCACATCACCTTTACCTAAATAAGACATCACGTTTGAAGATGTACCACCAGGACAGCAACCTACAAGCATTACACCTGCTGCAATATCAGATGGAAGATTAAATGCAAGCACTAAAGCAAATGCGATAAGTGGCATTAACACGAATTGACCTAAAACACCAATTAGCACTTGAATAGGACGTGTAAACACCTCAGAAAAGTCTTTAACCGATAAGGTCAAACCCATACCGAACATTACTACGCCAAGTAGCAAGGAAATATAACCTTTGATACCTAGGAAGTATTGAGGGAAGTAGAATGCTAAAACTGCAAACAAAATTACCCAAAGGGCAAATGTTTTACTAAAAAAAGCACTTAAAAATGCTAATTTCTTCAAAAAGCCTGTCATTTATAATTCACCTTTAATTAAATATTGTACGTTCATATTAGGATTGATATTTGTTTTGTCAATGCTTTTTAAATTGTCACTAAAATTGACTGTTTAAAAAACAAAATGGAACTTAACTTTGGTTTTGAGCCTCTTTTACAATAAAGATTATAATTTTGCATAAGTTCAAAGCGATTTATAGTTGTGCAAGTGCTTTTGCTTAGTGTGTAAATTTAGCTCTGTGCTATGATTATCATGGTATTAGTTGTACAAAAGCTTTTTTAACTATCAACTTAAGTGACTTAAATATGAAAGTAAAACTTTACGACACCAACCATTTTAATTATGCAACCGAGGATGGCAGAGTCTTTTGCAGAAAACATCACAAGGTATTTAGACTTTGTGATAGGAGACATCACATCGACTGTTTACAATGTCCATACTTTTTTGGTTGCCTACAAGGTGAAGGTGTAGAATGCCGATGGGATGATGTTGGTGATTTTGGTTTATACAGAGTGCATGATCCTGATGAAGAGTTCAAAAGAGTTTCAATGCTAGTAAAAAAAGGTATTCTAAAAAAAGAAGTCTAAAGAATTTTTTCACCTAGAATGCTTTTTTACTCTAGTTTCTTTGTAATTGTTATATAATGTCGATTATTTTTAAATAATTGAAGTAAAAATCATGAATAAGTTTATCAAAGCCTTAATGTGCTTGTTTACAGTTATTGCAACCTCTTGTACCTCACTTCCTGATAATGTCCGTAAACTAGACGTTCAAATACAGTCACTTGCCATTGCTAATCAAAACAATGTTGAAGGTTTTATCCTTGAGTACTCTGTAAAGCATACCTCCTCTGAAGCAATGCCAGTGGATTTGGTAAAAGTTGATATTGAGCTTAATAATAGATTGGTTGCAAGCTATGAAAATGATGATGCAGCTCCAATTCCAAATAAAGTTACAAACAATTACAAATTATTTATTCCTGCAAACAAGATAAATAAAGTTGCAAAAAAAAGTTTAACAACAACCCCTATGTTACAAGTTCAAGCAAAGGCTACCCTATCTATCTTAGTTAATGACGATTTAGATTCAGGGGAAGCTCACTTTAATGTAATCAAAATTTATGAAGGAGTAATTCATGGCACAACTAACTAATGCTCAGTACCGTAAAAATTCCTTTGAGCCTCGTATTGCCATTGTTCAACTTATCTTTGGGATCATTTATTCTTTTGTAACCGGTGTAGGTATCATTCTAGCTTTTGAAGTACTAACTAAAACCGGTCAGCAGCCATATTTACAATATTTCTTTGTAGTTTTATTTGCTATCTTAGCAGGCAAAAGTTTCTACATTTATGCAACTACCAAAATTGCTCAAAAGACAGGTGTATATACCACAGCTACTGTAGATAATATCGTTCCAACTCACGGTATCACTATTATTGAAGGAATGCTAAATCTACCTGACAATACTACTCTACCTATTGAAAGTAGATTTGCAGGCGAGCAAGTTGCTCACGAGCTAAAAAGATTTTTACAAGATAACAACACTAAAAAATTACCAGCTCTTTTGGTAAACAAGGATACTAATCGTCCTAAAGGACAATTCCTTGTTAAAACAAGAGCAGGTCATTTAGATGCTGATTACCTTAACTCATTAAAAGTAAATAAGTAAATTTAGGATAAGTAATAAGATGAGTCTTTCAAGTACTAAAGAGATCCTATCAGGCAAAATTGCTATAGGAGATAAAGTAACTCTAGCTGGTTGGATCCGTACCCGCCGTGATTCTAAAGCAGGTTTTTCATTTTTGGCTATCAACGATGGTTCTGGTTTTGATAATGTTCAGGTTATCGCTCCAAACTCACTTAACAACTATGAAAACGAAGTATTAAAGTTAACCACAGGTTGTTCTGTAGTAGTAGATGGCACTCTAAAGGCTTCAGAAGGTCAAGGTCAAGCTTATGAAGTTTTAGCTGACAAAGTATTTGTAACAGGCTTTGTTGAAGATCCTGATACTTACCCAATGTCTGCAAAGCGCCACAGCGTTGAATACTTACGTGAGTATGCTCATTTAAGACCACGTACTAACTTAATGGGCGCTGTAATGCGTATTCGCAATACCTTAGCTTACGCAATTCACTCTTTCTTCCAGCAAAATGGTTTTATGTGGGTAGCAACTCCACTTATCACTACCTCAGACTGTGAGGGCGCTGGTGAGATGTTTACCATTACCAACTTTGATCTAAACAACGTTCCAAAGGACGATAAAGGTCAGGTTGATTTTTCAAAAGACTTCTTTGGTAAGCACGCATTCATGACTGTATCTGGTCAATTAAATGTTGAAACTTATGCTTGCGCTTTCTCAAAGGTTTATACCTTCGGTCCAACCTTCCGTGCAGAAAACTCTAACACCACTCGTCACTTAGCAGAGTTCTGGATGGTGGAGCCAGAGATGGCTTTTACTGATCTTAACGGTTGTGCAGCTACTGCTGAGAAAATGTTAAAGTACGTATTCAAGCGTGTACTTGAAGAGCGTGCTGACGATATGAAATTTATCGTGGAGCGTGTAGATAAAGATGCTATCAATCGTTTAGAGCACTTTGTAAACTCTGACTTTGCTCAAGTAGATTACACTGATGCGATTGAGATCTTAAAGAAAGCTGACAAGAAGTTTGAATTCCCTGTTGAATGGGGTATCGATTTACAGTCAGAGCATGAAAGATATCTAGCTGAACAACACTTTAAGGCTCCTGTAGTTGTAAAGAACTATCCTAAGGATATTAAAGCTTTCTATATGAAGCAAAATGAGGATGGTAAGACTGTTGCAGCTATGGACGTATTAGCACCAGGCATTGGTGAGATCATCGGTGGTTCACAGCGTGAAGACGATTTATCTAAGCTTGATGCAAGAATGGATGAGCTTGGTCTAAATAAGGACAGCTACTGGTGGTACCGTGACTTACGTCGTTATGGTTCAGTACCTCACTCAGGCTTTGGTCTAGGCTTTGAGCGTTTAATTGTTTACATCACAGGTGTAGGCAATATTCGTGAGGCTATTCCATTCCCTCGTGCAGCTCACTCTGCTGAGTTCTAATCTTAAAAGTAAAGGCAAGGAAACTTGCCTTTACCTTTTCAATTCTCAAATACTCCTCTAATTTCAACCAAAGAAAACTTCTATAGCTCTCACTTTTTGAGCAGAATTTCACGGTCTATTGATTATTAAGCACCATTTTGGGGAATTTATGTAAATTTACTTGCACCCAATTTTTTATTTGAATAAGATTTAGATAGTTTAGTTTTGACATAGGTTATTTTATGACTTTTGCACTTATCATCCGTTCTTGGTGGCGCCCTGCTTAACTGCGGGTGGTTGTGTTATGTCTATTAAGCCCGCTTTATGCGGGTTTTCTTTTTTATAGAGCCAAAAATTATGAAGAATATCGTTTTTAATACTAAATATTTAGAGGATGTAAGCTCTTTTTACAAAGAGTATTGCCACCAAAACAACACTATTATCTTTGAGTCTGCAGAAATCGTGGATAAAAGCGGTGTGCAAAGTTTAATTGGTGTAAGTGCAGCCTTAAAAGTCACTTGTGACGATTTAAAAGTTACGGCTACAGCCTTAAACGAAAATGGTAAAGGTCTTTTGAAGCTACTTTCTGACAAACTTAAAGTGCAAATTGAAAACAACAGTTTTACTTTAAGCTTTAATCGTCCACCAAAAGATCTTGATGAAGACTCAAGATTAAAAGCACCTAATCCTATGGATGTTTTACGCGCACTACAAAAATTATTAAAACCTTGTGACGGTATTTTTGTAGGTGGTGTAATTGCCTTTGACTATATCAATAACTTTGAATATATAGGCGATGTTCCAAAGGGAGAAAATCCTTGCTCTGACTATGGCTTTTATGTATTTGACTTATCAATAAGATCAAATCATCAAAAAAAGATCACTTCCGTTAATGCTTATATTTTCAATGAAGAGTCTTATAAAGATTTAGCTTTTTCAGCCCTTCAATTTAGAGACAAAATCGACGAGTTTAAACCTCACGATTTATACCAAATTAAAAAGGTAACACCAAAGATTGAGCCTGATCTTGATGATAAAACCTTTGGGGCTATGGTACAAAAAATTAAAGATCACATTGTGGCAGGCGATGCATTCCAGAT
>JAEWPL010000280.1 GCA_023460615.1 Pseudomonadota bacterium
GCAAAGGTAGAGCTGATATCTTAATTAAAACTCTACGTTCTTACTATGTATTTGAACTTAAGCTAGCAAAGAATGATGAGGAGGTTGACAACAAACTTTGTGAAGCTGTAAATCAAATAAAAGATAAGGATTACGGTAATGAGACCTTTAAAAAGAACCTTTACCGCTACGCTATAGTGATATCAGAACAAGCTCACGATATTGCAAAATATCAAGAACTTGAACCAATAGAAATATCTTGATAAAAAGGTAGGCTCCCCTACCTTTTCATCTACTTACCGATATTAGATGCAATCTTAATGATAGTATCGGTATAGAAGTCTGTCATGATCTGCTCATTTACAGTTCCAGATAAGAGTTGATAAGCTCTTTTTACCGCATGATAACCTTGTCTATCTGGCTGTTGGCAGACTACAAATTTAAAGATCCCTGCTCTTACCATTTCTACAGTGGTATAGATGTCGTCAAAGGCAATACCAATGATATCCTGACGATTTGTAGCAATAATAGCAGCGCCTACACCTTGTACACCTGCACCTGTTACATAAACGCAGTTGATATTCTGATGCTCTTTTAAGTATTTGGAGGTCTCAATTTGAGCGGTGATATCTGAATCGTTAGATTCAATTTGTGCACAGATATTAAAATCTACGTTTAATGCCTTTAATTCATCCTTAAAACCTTCAATTCTTTGACGGTGACCGCACATAAGTTTAGAGCCTGTTACCACAAGAATATCAAGCTTTGGTTGTTTACTGATTAAAGACAACAAACCAGCACAGGTCTTACCTGCCTTAATATAGTCAGATCCTACATAACAGATCCTATTAGTATTATGTACATCTGAATTTACAAGAATGATTTTAACACCCAGCTTTTGGCATTCATTGATTTTATCTGCAACCTTTGGGGTATCGATGGTTGCTAAACATAAAGCCACACAACCAGCTCTTTTTAATTCATCAATTGCTTCAAGGTGAACCTCTTCGTTATAACCTTGAACTTTTTTAACAATTACTTCTACGCCAAGCTCTTTATATTCCTCAATGGCTTTATCAATACCTTCAATCACACCTTCAAAAAAGGCATTACCGATACTTGGTAACAGAATACCAATCTTGTATCTATCTTTAATAGAAGCTACTGCTCTACCACCACGATTTGGAACATAACCTAATTCTTTGGCTAAAGTTCTAATCTTAAGTTCTAATTCTTTTTTTACAGATCCGCGATTATGTAAAACTCTGTCAACAGTTCCCCTTGATACACCTGCAGCTTGAGCTAATGTCTTTACAGTTACAGTCATAGTGCGATCCTTAAATGAACTTGCTTATAAATCTTTGTTAATCATTATTTTTAAAAAGCTCTTGCATAAAGGCAAGAGCTTTAAGTTTATTATACCGTCAAATTTTCACCAATTAAGCGTCCAGTGGTTACTCCACTCTTGCCCTCGTTAGAGTCTTTGTGAGCATATAACCACTTGTTGTTGTGAGTTAAACAGCCACTCTCTCCTAAGGTTGGCACATTCTCTGGCTTGTTAGTATTAGTATCCTTAGGTAACACTACCGCCATTCTAAAGTGATCCTCACCTGGTGCTACACATGGAGCATAATGTAAGGTGGTTTCATAGAATAAAACTGCCTGACCTTTCTTAACTTTAAAGATCTCCACATCATTAGTATCGATAATGCCATCGTGAACGCTTGTCATAGGAGCAACCATCAACAAGGCATCATTAGCTGCTACATTAAGCTCAGCATTACGGTGATACTCTAAAGCATTTAATGCTTTATTGTGACCATTACAGAATCCGATTTGTACTTTTAAGCCACCAAAGACTTGGTTTTGCATAATTGGCAACATTTCCTCAGTTTCTAGGATACTTGAGGAAGCCACATAATCAGTACCCTCTGTAAGTGGTGTTGTCTCAAGTAATTCTACAATCTTTGATGCTGGAATATCGTCAATCACTTTACCATAGCGCTCAAACTCAATATCTGTTACTAACTTATACTTTTCAGTTTGAGTACCATCTAACTTGTCACGTAAAGTTGCAAGTTTAGCAAAGGCTGGGCGCATAGTTGGGTAAAGGAAAGAATATAACTTATAAACCTCGTCATACTTAGCTGATGCGTCTTTATGCTCTTGAGAGCTTTGATCTGAGAGTTTTACAAGCTTTTGACAGCCTTCTTCAACGGATGAGAAGACACCTGCTGCTACACCAGCTAGAATTGCAGCACCTAAAGCAGGTCCCTCTTTTGAGGTGGTAGTTACAATCTTGCACTTTAAAATATCAGCAAGTAATTGACGCCAGAATGGAGAACGAGCTCCACCACCACAAGCGGTTAAATTCTTTGGCACTATCTCCATCTCATGTAACACTTCAAGATTGTGTCTTTGAGATAAGGTAATGCCCTCTAAAACTGCTCTTGTCATATGTGCTTTAGTGTGCATTGCAGATAAACCAAAGAACACACCACGAGCATTAGCATCTAATACAGGAGATCTCTCACCCATTAGATATGGAAGATAAATTAAACCGTCACAGCCTAGTGGAATATCCGCAGCCTTAGCTGTCATTAAGTTATAGACATCCTCACCTTTAGCATCTTCTTCAACTTTCTCTTTTGAGTAAAGCTCATCTCTCATCCAGCGCAATGATAGACCTGCAGCTAAAGTACAAGACATAGCAGTCCAACTGTTTTTCACAGCAGCACAGAAAGTATGCACACGACCTAGAGGATCGATTGCAGGTTTATTAGTATGAGCAAAAATAACTCCTGAAGTACCTAAAGTTACAAAGGCATCGCCTTCTTTACATACGCCAGTACCTAAAGCAGCAGCTGCATTGTCACCAGCACCTCCTGCTACGATAGTACCTTCTTTAAGACCTGTAATTTCAGCAATCTCTTTAGTGATGGTGCCGGCAATAGCCTCTGAGTCTACAATTGGTGGTAATAAGTTTTTATCAATAGATAGTTTGTCTAAGATCTCCTGAGACCACTGACGTTTAGTAATATCTAATAAATTTGTACCAGAGGCATCTGAGATTTCCTGTGCCTTTTGTCCTGTTAACATGTAACGAACATAATCTTTTGGTAATAGAATAGTGGCACACTCTTTATAAATCTGAGGCTCGTTTTCTCTAACCCATAAAATTTTAGGGGCAGTAAAACCTGTTAAGGCTGGGTTAGCGTTGATTTCAATAAGTCTTTTTTTACCTACTAAGGTAGTGATTTCGTCACACTGCTTTTGAGTTCTAGCATCACACCACAAAATAGCATTACGTAATACTTTGCCATTTTTATCTAGCATTACCAAGCCATGCATTTGGCCTGCTATAGATAAAGCTACTACATCATTATTATTTACTTTGCTTTCAGTTAAAACGGCTTTGATAGAATTGATAGTGGCATCATACCAGCATTTAGGATCTTGCTCAGCCCAACCATTTTTAGGCTGAATCAAAGGGTACTCGATGGTTTTAGAGGCAATTGTTTTACCATTTTCATCAAAAAGAACAGTCTTAGTACCAGAAGTTCCTAAATCTACACCTAATAGATATCGCATATTTATCCCCAAAATGAGTTCATAAAAGTGTTTGTCGTTTTTGCTTTAATAATCGTTATATTACTTATTACTCATTTGTTCCTAAAAATAAGGTAGGTTACCCTACCTTATTTATTATTGAGTCGTTTTTATTAGTTAGTTACACGCTTTTTAGACATCACGTCGATAACTACAGCTGCTAGCAATACTAGACCTTTAACAGCCTTTTGCCAGTTAGCATCAATACCTAAGATGGACATACCGTTGTTTAGCACACCCATGAAGATAGCACCGATAACAGCACCACCTACAGTACCAACACCACCGTATGCTGAAGCACCACCGATGAAGCAAGCGCCGATAGCATCAAGCTCATAACCAGTACCAGCCATTGGAGATGCTGAGTTGAAACGAGCTACGCAAACTAAAGCAGCTACAGCGGCTAAGAAGCCCATGTTTACGTAAGATAGGAATAATAGACGGCTAGTGTTAACACCTGACAATTTAGCAGCCTTCTCATTACCACCTAAAGCATAGATTCTTCTGCCAACTACAGTCTTATTAGCCACGAAAGCATAGAATAGAACGATAACTGCAATTAAGATTAAGATTAGAGGAATACCCTTGTTTTGAGCTAATAGTAAGCTTGAACCAATAATAGCTGCAAGGATGATACCGTGCTTGAATAAGAAG
>JAEWPL010000281.1 GCA_023460615.1 Pseudomonadota bacterium
AGATGCATTGTGAGCACCAATCACATTCATTTTTAAATCAAAGCTTGTGTCATTAGCTCTAATTGAACAGGACACACCATCAATAGCATCTTTGATATTTGAAACTTGTACAAAATCAAAATCGTGGCTACCAAAGGTTAAAAGACTTCCATTTAAAAGGGCGCTTTTATAGTCACTTGCAAAGCGCTCATAGTAGTTACTGTCAGATGGAATCACAGCTTTACCACCATTTGAAAGCACTGACTCTAAGATCTCACTTTTACCTTTATACACACCATCAAAAGAGCCAAAACCTTCAATATGAGCTTTACCTACATTATTGATAAGAGCAGTGTCGGCTTTAACAAATTCACAGGTATGGGCAATATCAAATAAGTGGCTAGCACCTTGCTCGATTACAGCATAATCTAAAGTGTTATCTAATCTTAAAAGGGTAAGTGGTACACCAACGTCATTATTAAAATTGCCATTAGTGCACATACTATTGCCGTTTAAACTTAAGATCTCCTGGGTAAATTCTTTTACAGTAGTTTTACCGCAAGAGCCTGTTAAACTTGCAATCTTTGCTTTACATTGACGTCTTACAAGATAACCACAATAACCTAAAGCTTTTAAAGTGTCGTTACACAAAACGATGGAGACATTTTTAAAAGCATTAGGATCTAAAACTTTACTACTTACAATTGCTATAGCACCGTTTTCTACAGCTTTTCCTATATAATCATGACCATCAAAACGCTCGCCTTTTAAAGCCACAAAAAGAGCGTCTTTACAATCTCTTGAGTCAGTACTTACTTTGTTGATCACAACATCCTGACCTAAAAGTTTATAGTTGCCAAAAATTGCAAGCTCACTTAATTTAAAACTAATCACACTTAACTCCTAAAAGCTTACAAGCAACTTCTCTATCTGAAAAATGAATAGTCTTATCTTTAAAGATTTGATAATCCTCATGACCTTTACCGGCAATCACAATGCAATCATTTTCACCAGCATGCGAGAATGCATATTCGATAGCTTTTTCTCTATCCTCAATTAAAGTTACATTGTTAGCTTCACTAACGCCTAAAGCCATATCATCTAAAATTGCTTTAGGATCTTCTGTTCTTGGATTGTCAGAGGTAAAGATGGCAACATCAGCAAAAACAGAAGCTTTAATAGCCATAATAGGTCTTTTACCTTTATCTCTATCACCACCACAGCCTATCACGCAGAAGATCTTGCCCTTAGGGTGGTGGTCGCGCACACCTTTTAATACCTGCTCTACACCATCAGGAGTATGGGCATAATCCACTACGATGTGAGGTTTACCAGTCTTTACAAAGCACTCCATTCTGCCTTTAATAGGCTTTAAAAGTCTGGCTTTAAGTAATAATTTATCTAATGGATAGCCTAGTGCTAAAAGTACTGCTAGGGCACAAGCAAAATTCTCAACATTAAAGCCACCTAAAAGACCGATTTCACATCTGCCGTTACCAAAGGAGGATTCCACCTCTAAAGCAATAGAGTGAGCTTTATAGGTTACTTTTCTAATCCAAACATATTGAGAGAATAGCATGGAGGTAGTTGAGCCCATAAAGTTCTCTTTGCAAGAGTAAACAATGCAACCACCTAGATCTTCGGCAAACTTTTGACCTGTAGCGTTATCAGCATTGATAACTAATTTTGAGGAAGGCACACGCTTTAGAAAATCAAATTTTGCTTCAGCATAGTTTTCCATAGTCTTGTGGTAATCAAGATGATCACGAGTAAGGTTAGTAAAACCACCTGCTGCAAATTGACAACCGTCAATACGACCTTCACAAACACCAATAGAAGATACTTCTAAAGCTGCAAATCTAGCACCTTGTTTTGCAAGATTAGCTAAAGTCTTGTGCAATCTTACAGCATCTAAAGTAGTATTCGCGCTCTTCTCAAGATTTGGTAAAAAGCCAAAACCTAAAGTACCTAACACAGCACATTTAGCATCAAAACCAAAGGATAACCACTGAGCAATTAACTGAGTAATAGTACTCTTACCATTAGTACCTGTAATACCGATTAAGCTTAATTTCTTTGAAGGCTCATCATAAAACCAACTGCAAAAATCGCCTAAAGACTTTCTTTCAGGTAACTTAATTAAAGGGATGTCAACGCCTTCAACCTGCAGGGCAGTTGGCATATTGTCATGTAAAAATAAAATGGCACTAGCACCGTTTTTAGCTGCAACTTTAGCGTAATCTAAACCATTTACTTTAGTACCCTTTAAAGCCACAAAAATGTCGCCTTTTTTAAGGGCTCTTGAATCTACTTGCAAATCAAGACATTCAACATCTTGTGTAACTTTTCTTTTTAAACCAATAAAAGAATAAATCTGTTTTAATGTTTTCATATTCATACCTTAAGTTACAGTTGCTTATCAGGCTTGATATTATATAACTGTAAAGCACGGGACATAACTTCTCTAAACACAGGTCCTGATACTACACCACCGTAGAATTTACCAGCCTTTGGTGCATTAACATTTACCACCAAGGCAAAACGAGGTTTAGATAAAGGAGCAAAACCTGCGAAAGTGGACATATAGTACTTACCATAGCCACCAACTGAAGCAATTTTTGCAGTACCAGTTTTACCTGCTACACGATATCTATCAATAGCAGCTTTACCACCAGTACCATCAGAGACTACTGTCTCTAAAGCTTGTTTCATTAAAGCCACTTGTTTTGGAGAGGCTACTAATGTAGGAGTTGGAAGTTTTGATAATCTTAAAATTGATACTGGAACTTTAAGTCCACCGTTAGCTAAAGTGGCATAGGCTGAGGATAACTGTAAATTGGTTACTGCAATACCATAACCAAAGCCTAAAGTTGCTTTATCAATTTCAGACCAGAAAGCACGATGCTCATTAAGTTTACCTGAGCTCTCACCCACTAAACCAGACTGAGTTTTAGTACCAAAGCCAAAGTCTTGTAGGGTACTTAAAATCTTTTGAGGACCAGTACGCATAGAGATATGTGCCATACCAGTATTTGAGGAGTACTTAATAATATCTAGGATAGTACCTTGAGTCATGGCATGAGAATCGCGCACCATCTTACCATCTACAATAAATGGTCTAGTATCAAACACTTCAGACCAATTAGTAGTTTTAGCCTCTAGTGCAGAAAGTGCCACAATTGGTTTCATAGTAGAGCCTGGCTCAAAGATATCTGTTACAGCGCGGTTTTTAGCATTACTACTATCAAAGGTTTTACGGTTATTAGGATCAAAAGAAGGTGCGTTTACCATGGCAAGCACTTCTCCTGAAATTACATCGATTAACACGGCACTGCCACTATCTGCTTCGTTTTCTTCAACCACCTTTTTTAAAGATTGATAAGCATAGTTTTGCAAGCGGTTATCGATACTTAAAATTAAGTTTCCACCAGCTGTACCTTGTTTTACCGTAGCGATATTCTCAAAGATATGATTGTAGATATCTTTTCTTGCAAGATTAGTGGTTTTAGTGGAGGTTAAATAGCTATTAAAGCTCTGCTCCACTCCATATACACCAACACCATCACCATTGATGATACCAACTAAACTTGCGTTAGCTTCCCCCGTTGGATAACGACGTAAATAAGTATCTTCTAGGATAAAGCCTTTTTTAGAGATAGCTTTTAGAGCTTTGGCTTTTTCAGGATCTAAATAGTTTTTTAATAAAGCATAACGTTTAGTTCTGTTTTCTATTTTTTTAACTAAAACGTCTTTTTTGATTTCTAAAATAGCGCTTACTTTTTCTATATTTTTAGGATCATTGTAAAAGCCTTCTTCAGCAAGTCTTTTAGGATCAGCAATCACAGTTTTTACAGGAATAGAAATAGCAAGAATACGACCGTTTCTGTCGGTAATTAAACCACGAGGTGGCTCATAGTGGTAACTGCGCAACACACGCATGTTACCTTCTGCAATCAGTTTTTCAGGATGAAGAACTTGGATCCAAAGGAGACGAGAGACAATGACAGCGGTAGTTGCAATCAGAAAAAACCAAACAATGACAATACGAGTCATGCTCAGTTGTAATCTACCAGTTCCTTTACTATCGCTAATTAAGGCCATAAAAAATTATCTTAAATCAATAACAACTTCATCTTCGGTTTTTGGCT
>JAEWPL010000282.1 GCA_023460615.1 Pseudomonadota bacterium
GCTATAAGGCCTACTTATACGCCTATATTTTTGCTAATAACTCCATAGAGATGATTAAACCTAAGCTTCTTGAGAAGATGTCAAAAGTAGGTATAGCTAAAGCCTCCTTTATCCTTGGTAATCTTGCACTTTCTGATCATGAAGATAAAAAAGCGCTACCTTATTGGAAGAAGGCTGTCGAGCAAGGCGACTATTTCTCCTTATTTAATTTGGCCTTATCTTGTTCTGTAGCAGGCGATAGTAAAGCTAGCATCGAGTATGCAAATAGAGCTATAGAGCACGGTGTAGTTTTTGCTTACATCGTCTTGTATAAAGAATATTTAGATACCGATCCAGAGCTTGCTTTCACTTATTTACGTTATGCCAGCGAATACCTCATCCCAGATGCTAGATTAAACCTAGCAGCCTGCCAAAATGATGAAACTTATAAACCATTACCATTCTTAAGACACTTTGAGCAGTTAGAAGATCTAGCTTATGAGGATGCCTATGCTTGTATGGCGTTAAGCCATATTTATAACTTAGGTATCATTATGCCATGTAATGAGAAAAAGGCTTTAGATTATCAAGAGCGCGGCATCAGTTTAGGTTATACTACCGCAGCTCCAGTATTTAACCATGATTATAAAAATGCCTTTAAAAAAGATCTTAGAAACTTCTCTTTATTTACTACTTTTAAAGAGAGTTTATCTGGTGACTATGGCTTTATCATCAATGACGATGAGGATAGTATCATCGGCGATAATGATAGAGTAAGCAGTATGGTATTAGATATCGTTAATGATTTAATCAAAGGTAGAACTAAGTTAGAACACGATATTTTACATAATATAATGGCTTCAGATCTTTGGGATGATTTTATTGAACACAATCTAAAACTTCCAAAGAAATTTACTGTAAAGCCAAGTTATCAGTGCTATCAGGATTTAAATTCGTTGCTACTTACAGGTTGCTATGGCACCACTGAGTTAGGTATAAACTATGATTCAGATTTTCTTAAACAAAGATTTGAGGCTAACGCTCATTTAATCTGTGGTTTAGATCCAAAGGAAGATAATTCTTTAGCTCACGATGTATTTATGTATACCTTGTCAGTTCGCAGTGGCACACAACCTACACAGTACTCTGAGTTTAAGTACTACCTACAAAGAGCTGTTAACGGTAATTTCTTGTCAGCAATCTTGCTAAATTCAATTGATTTTAGCTCTATTATTGATGAGAAAGAGGAAGAGTTTAAACCTAGACAATCTAGTTTAGAGCCTCAAACAAATGTAGATTCAGATGTCTTTATTTCATCTGTAACTCAATAATATGCAATATTTATTAAAAATTTCGATTGAAAACACCAATTGTTGGCGTTTGATTGCTGTAGATGGGCAAGCTGATCTTGCTCATGTAGCAGAGCTTATAGCTTTAGCTTTTGACTATGAAGCTTCAAAACAAAGTTTTATAGTTAAAGACAAAATTGTAACTTGTGGCAAAGGTGGAGAGCCTCTACAAACCTGTGAACTTAATGCTTTTGATAGCTTAAACCTTTCTCTTAATGAGGAGTTTTATTTTCAGCATGAGAGTAATAAGCTTTTAAAACATAAAGTTTTGGTCATGAAAAAAGAAGATCATTTATATTGCTTAATGCCATCTTGTTTGGTGGGATCTTTAGTAGTTCCAAAAGAGCCAAATTTAACCTATCAAACCATCAACCAGTATGCAGACAGTGATGAGATAATTAGTCTTGATTTAAGAGAAGTTACCAACAGATTAAGAGCTTATGGCTCTTTAAGAAAGGATTTAAATCAAGCTATGATAAACGCTGGAGCAGAGCCAATAGTCTTTAAAGGAAAATAATTTATGCCTTTACATATGATAGAAAATGTCACTATTCCAAGTGACTTTAATTTACCAAATAGATTAACTTTAGAACAAAAAGCTCAAGATGATGCTTTGTTTGAACAAGCAAAAGAGCTTATCAAGAAAAAGAATGCTTTATTGATTGCTCATTACTACACAAGTCCTACCATGCAAAGACTCTGTGAGGAAACTGGTGGCTCAATTGGTGATTCTCTTGAGATGGCAAGAATTGGTCGTGACAGTGATAAAGACTTAGTAGTTGTAGCTGGTGTGCGTTTTATGGGAGAGACTGCAAAGATTTTATCTCCAAATAAAACTGTGATTATGCCTAATCTAAAGGCTGAATGCTCTTTAGATTTATGCTGCAATATTGACGATTTAAAAAAGGCAAAACAAGATCACCCTGATGCTACAGTGGTAGCTTATGCTAATACTAGTGCTGAGGTTAAAGCTCAGGCAGATTGGATTGTTACCTCATCTTTAGCTGTAGAGCTAGGTAAATACTTAACCACCCAGGGTAAACCTATTTTATGGGTACCAGATAGACACTTAGGCTCGTATATTGCTAATAATTCAAATTGTGATATTTACTGTTGGCCAGGTCGTTGCATTGTGCATGATGCATTTGAGGCAAATGCTTTGTCTTTTGTTAAAAAAGAGCATCCTAATGCAAAAGTTTTAGTGCATCCTGAAGCTCCAAAAGCTGTAGTTGATATGGCAGATTACGTAGGCTCAACCTCTCAAATCTTAGCTTTTGCTAAAAAAGATCCTGCTCCTGAATTTATTATTGCTACAGAACGTAACATTTTCTACAAGTTGTCTTTAGCATGTCCTGATAAGAAGTTTATAGAAGCTCCGGTTGCAAGTACCAAAGGTCACTGCATCAGTTGTGCAAATTGCCCTTGGATGGAACTTAACACTTTAAAGGCTTTAATTGAGGCTTTAAATAATGTAGATGAGCACAGCGTACATGTAGATGAGACCATTGCTAAAGCTGCAACTGTTCCACTAGATAGAATGCTTAAGTTTAGCGCTGATTTAAAGAGTGGCAAAATCGTACTAGAGTAATTATGCAGGGTACCATAACTTTTTTTGACAAAGACAATCTAAAAGGCTCCATTCAAGCTGACGATGGCAGAATGGTAGCTTTTGATAAAAGCTCTTTAGCTTCAGATCAAGATCTCAGTCAATTACAAATTGATTTGCGAGTAAATCTTGAGCTTGATGACGAGGGGAGAGCTTGCAAGCTTAAGGCTTGCTCAAACCAAATTATTCTTGAAGATCACATCTTTTATAAGTGTCCTAGTGAAATTGGTTTGTCTCAAGATACCCCAGAAGGCTTTGAGCTTATCGATTGCTCCCTTCAAGAAATCGAGTTAGATACTCATACCCAAATTGAGGCTAAACGTAAGTTTTGTAAGTTAGCTTCTCAATTTGGAGCTAATGTAGTCTTAGGTTTTAAAAGTGAACCTTATACTAAAAACTCCATCGGTTTTTCCTATCAAATGTTTAAATCCAAAGCTCATTTTGGTTTGATAGGCAAGAAAGTTGTAAGTGATACAAATGATGAACATACTTTAAGCTTGTATGATTTAAAGCATTGTTTAAATCATGAAGCCATTACAAAGCGTTTTAAAGAAGATCAAAGCTCCAAAAGAAATCTTAATGTGCTTAAAGTATTAGGTGGAGTGTTATTGATAATCTTTTGCATAGGTTTTCTTTTAAGCCTTGCAAATTAACGTTTTTGAATTTAAAAGGAAGATTTAACTCGATAATAATTGTCAAAAGCGCTATTTAATCCCAACTTTTCCTATATAAATGATAGGATAGTGACAGAATCGATGAATTGGTGGTTGAAATTTTGATGTAAAGTCCCCACCTATTAAGATAGACGCAGTAACAAAAGGTTATAAAACCATGGATGACAACGAGAAGTACCAGGTTGCAACCAAGCTTACAGATGATACTTTAAGAAAGCTTGAAGCTAGTGGTTTGAGAATGACAACTCAAAGAAGGCATAT
>JAEWPL010000283.1 GCA_023460615.1 Pseudomonadota bacterium
TATCTAAAATTGGATAGTACTTTAGAGCGAACATCTAATGCCATTAAACTAACTGCTAATACAATAATAATGGCAAAACGATAGTGAATATAAGAGTTTTGTTGATCTGAGTTTTTCAAATCAAGTCCTAAAGAAACTAATAGGATCCCCAAAATAGGAGATCCTAGTTGATTTAATCAAAGATTTCGTTATCTTGAGTGTCGTATAACTCAAGTGCTTTACCACCACCACGTGCAACGCAAGTTAGTGGATCATCAGCGATAGTAACAGGAATACCTGTTTCTTCACGAAGTAATTTATCTAAATTGTGCAATAATGCACCACCACCTGAAAGCATCATACCATGCTCAGCAATATCAGCTGCAAGCTCTGGAGGTGATTTCTCAAGAGCAGTTCTTACAGCAGCAACAATGCCTTTAATAGGATCAGATAAAGCTTCTAGAATTTCGTTAGAGTTTAGAGTGAAAGAACGAGGAACGCCTTCAACTACTGATCTACCGCGAACTTCTTTCTCATGCATTTCTTGTTCTGCATAAGCAGAGCCGATTTCAATCTTTACTTGCTCAGCTGTAGATTCACCAATTTCGTATCTCTTAGTGTTACGTACATAATCGATGATAGCTTGGTCAAATCTATTACCACCAATTCTTACTGAACTTGAGTAAACAATACCATTTAAGGAAATGATTGCAACTTCAGTGGTACCACCACCGATATCTACGATCATAGAACCTTTAGCTTCAGAAACTGGTAAACCTGCACCAATTGCAGCTGCCATAGGCTCGGTGATTAAGAATACTTCACTTGCACCAGCGCCTTCTACAGATTCTCTAATTGCTCTTCTTTCAACTTGGGTTGCACCGCAAGGAACACAAACTAAAACTCTTGGGCTTGGTTTAAAAGGTACAAAATGAGAACTTTGTAAAACCTTAGAGATGAAATACTGCAGCATTTTTTCTGTATATTCAAAATCTGCAATCACACCATCTTTCATAGGTCTGATAACTTCTAGATTATCAGGGCTACGACCTAACATGGTCTTAGCAGCTTTACCTACAGCGTCAACTTTGCGTTGAGAGCCACCATTTCTATCTAATCGTACTGCTACAACAGAAGGCTCATTTAAAACGATGCCTTTGTTTTTTACATAAACTAAAGTATTTGCTGTTCCTAGATCAATAGAAAGATCATTAGAGAACATACTGCGAATTTTTTTAAACATTTACTAAGGTCCAAAGCCGAAGTTATTCATAAATTAATTTTAAACAATCATATATGATCATTTTACGCAAAAGTATAACACAGTAATTGAGCTGTTTGGCTTATCTAATGCTTGATCTAATAAAAAAGTCATATGTTTATCACACAAATTTATTTTAGCCTTAGAGCAAACTTAGAATTTAAAAAATTTGAGTTAAAAATTGGCAAATTTTTACAAAAATAAAAAGGAATAATTTAGGTTTGAGAGAATGTTTAGAGAAAATCTAATGAAGATACCTTAGAAATTGTTGTTTTCATTTTGAAAAGAATTTTAGTGGTAATTAAGACTCCTCAAAGAGGAGTCTTTCACTAATTAGAATGGTAAATCGTCGTTTAATTCACCATCTACAGTGGTAGTGTTTGCAAAACTGTTAGGTTCTTGCATTGCACCTTGGTTTTGGTAAGAATTCTGATTGTTATAAGCTGGTTGACCGCCATAAATATCAGCACCTTGATTGCTATTTGAAGCATAACCAGTTTGACCTTCAGAACCATACACAGGTCTTGAGCTACCATATGCATTTGGTTCACTTGGTTGGTAAGCATTTGCTTGGTACTGGTTGTTTGAATTTTGCATGATGTTGTTAGTGTTTTGATCATAGCTATCGCTAGCTTGAGCTGCAGAATTTTTACTGCCTAACATTTGCATTTCGTCAGCAACAATCTCGGTAATTGTTCTCTTAATGTTCTGTTTGTCTGTGTAAGAGCGAGTTCTTAACTTACCTTCGATATAGATTTGAGAACCTTTGTGTAACCACTGGTGAGCAATTTCAGCTAGTTTGCCCCACATTACTACACGGTGCCACTCAGCAAGTTCTGTTTGCTGACCGGTTTCAATGTTGCGACGCATCTCATTGGTTACCATTGAAATGTTAACCACTGCAGTACCAGAATTGGTAGTTCTAAAAGATGGTTCATCTCCTAAATTACCAATTAAAATTACTTTATTAACTCCGCGAGCCATAAAATTTCCTTTAAAGTTCAGTAAAAAAAATAAAATTGTGAATCGATGTTTTTCTCTATGATAAGGTTGATGTTTTTTGCATATATGTACGTTATGGCAAAAAGCGAAATTTTTGGAAAAATCTTTTCAAGAGCCTTATTCAAACTTCAAAAAAACTTCATGTTCATCATACATTAAAGTTAAAAAAAGATAGAATTTTTTTGAATAAAAAAATCTCCTTAAATCGCAAAAAATGTCATTTAACTAGATCTTTAATTGTTAAAATGGTATTGACAAAGAAAATAATAGAAATTTTGATGTGTAAAACATGGATAAAATAACTGTTCGTGGTGCTAGAACCCACAATTTAAAAAACATTACCTTAAGTATTCCTAAAAATAAGTTATGTGTTATTACAGGTCGCTCAGGATCTGGTAAATCTTCTTTAGCTTTTGATACGTTATATGCTGAAGGTCAAAGAAGATATGTTGAATCCTTATCTTCTTACGCAAGACAATTCTTATCTTTAATGGATAAGCCAGATGTGGATTCTATTGATGGTTTATCTCCTGCTATCTCCATTGAGCAAAAAGCTACCTCCCATAATCCAAGATCTACTGTAGGTACTATCACAGAAATCCATGATTACTTGCGTTTGATGTGGGCAAGAATAGGTGTAGCAAAATGCCCTGAGCATGGAACGATCTTAAAAGCACAAACTGTAAGCCAAATGGTAGATTCTGTATTGCAAATGCCTGAAGGTAGCAAAATTATGATTTTGTCACCTATTGTAAGAAGCAGAAAAGGTGAATATAAGCAGTTATTTTTAGATCTATTAAAGGATGGTTTCTTACGAGCAAGAATTGATGGTGAAGTATGTGACTTGTCTGATCCTCCTACTTTAGCTTTGAGAGAAAAACACAATATTGATTTGATTGTGGACAGAGTAAAAGTAAGAGCTGACATCAAACAGCGTTTGGCTGATTCTTTTGAAACAGCTTTAAAGTATTCTCAAGGTTTAGCTGTTGTATGTCCAATGGAGGATCATAAAAAAGAAGAGGAAGTAATTTTTTCTTCCCAATATTCGTGTCCTATCTGTGGTTACTCAATTCCTGAATTAGAGCCTAGAGATTTTTCTTTTAATAATCCTCACGGATCTTGTCCAAAATGTGAAGGTCTAGGATCAATGATGATTTTAGATGAGGATAAAGTTGTCGTAGACAGAAAAAAATCACTAGCCCAAGGTGCAATTATTGGCTGGGACAAACAAAATCCATTTTTCTTCAGGTTACTACAAGCAGTATCTAATCACTTTAAAATTGATCTAGAAAAACCTTTTGAGCAATTGTCTGAAAAGGAACGACAAATCATTTTATATGGCACTGGCAAGGAAGCAATTCCAATGGAAATTGTGTATGCAGGTGGTAAAAAATCTCGTTCTAGTTTCGAGCCTTTTGAAGGTGTAATGCATAACTTTGAAAGAAGATTAAGAGAAACTGAATCAGAGTATGTGCGTATATATATTTCAAGATTGATGCGACCTCTACCTTGTCCTGAATGCCATGGAACTAGACTTAAAAAAGAGTATTGTCATGTATTTGTTGCCGGAAAGTCATTACCAGAGGTTAATGAAATGTCGATACGAGAATGTGCGGATTTCTTTAACAACATACAACTTTCAGAACAAGATGCAGCTATTGCCAGCAGAGTATTAAAAGAGATTAGAAATCGTTTAGGCTTTTTAATTAATGTGGGGTTAGGTTATTTAACCTTGTCCCGCTCTGCGGAAACCTTATCTGGTGGTGAATCTCAAAGAATTAGACTAGCAAGTCAAATAGGTGCTGGTTTAACTGGTGTGATGTATGTGCTTGATGAGCCAAGTATCGGTTTACATCAAAGAGATAACTCAAAATTGCTATCTGCACTTAAGAATCTTAGAAATATTGGTAATTCAGTGATTGTGGTAGAGCATGATGAAGATACCATGAGAGAAGCTGATTTTATCGTCGATATTGGACCTGGTGCTGGTGTTAATGGTGGTAAGGTGGTAGCTTGTGGTAGTGTTGAGGATATTGAAAACGCTAAAGACTCTATCACAGGTGATTATTTAGCTGGTAGGAAATATATACCAGTACCTAAAAAAAGAGTTAAACCTAAAAAAGGAAAATTTTTAACTCTAACTGGTTGCAAAGGCAACAATCTTAAAAATATCACTGCTAAGTTTCCTGTAGGTTGCTTTATTGTTGTAACAGGTGTTTCAGGCTCTGGAAAATCAACCTTAGTTAACGATACCTTAGTTAGAATTGCAGAAAGAAAACTAAATGGTGTTACATCCAATGACGATCCTGCTCCTTTTGATAGCATAGAGGGCTTGGAGAACTTTGATAAAATCATTTGCATTGATCAAAGTCCTATTGGAAGAACTCCTCGCTCAAATCCTGCAACTTACGTTGGTCTATTCTCTGATATCAGAGAGTTATTTGCAAAAACTCCAGAAGCAAGAGCTCGTGGCTACAGTGCAGGTCGTTTCTCTTTTAATGTTAAAGGTGGACGCTGTGAAGCTTGCCAAGGTGATGGTACGATAAAAGTTTCGATGAATTTTTTACCAGATGTTTACGTCAAATGCGAACAGTGTGATGGTAAAAGATATAATAGAGAAACCTTAGAAGTATTATATAAAGGTAAATCTATTTCTGATGTTCTAGATATGAACATTGAGGAAGCTTATGAGTTCTTTAAGGCTGTTCCTTCAATTGCTAATAAGTTAGAAACTTTAATGCAAGTAGGTTTATCGTATATTACTTTAGGTCAATCAGCTACCACCTTCTCAGGTGGTGAAGCACAAAGAATTAAGCTTTCAAAAGAATTATCCAAAAAAGCTACCGGCAAAACTTTATATGTTTTAGATGAGCCAACTACAGGTTTACATTTTGAGGATGTCAAGTTATTACTTGAGGTTCTAATTAGACTTAGAGAGCAAGGTAATACAGTTGTAGTTATTGAGCATAATTTAGATGTAATCAAGAGCGCGGATTATCTTATTGATTTAGGTCCTGAAGGCGGTGATGGCGGTGGACAAATTCTAGTTACTGGAAGTCCAGAACAGGTTTGTGAGTGTAAAGAGTCATTTACCGGTCAATTTTTAAAACCAATGCTAGATAAAGGAGTATATGAGTAATGAGTGAATTAACCGAAAAGGAATTTGAAGCCATTTTAGCTTTAAATGCAGATTACAGGCATGCAATGTTCAAGCGTGTAGCTGCAGAGCAAGGTGGATTTTATTTGTTAGTAGATCAGGATGGTCCTTTGGTTTTAAATGATACAGAGTGTGATGAGGATAATAACCTATATAGCATTCTTCCTGTATGGTCTCATGAGAAATTAGCCTCTGAATATGCTAAAGATAACGGTCATGAGTCTATGAAACCACAATTTGTGACTTTAGAGGCATGGAATAATCAATGGGTTCCAAAGTTACAAGAGCAAGAGAATGTCTTAATCGGTTTTATGATTGTAAAAGATAAAGACTTCGCAGTGGACGATCCACAGCCATTGTAATCAATTTTAAAAAAGGGCCCTATTTTTCCTGATAGGGCTCGAAGCCTTCTTTTTGGCACTTCATAACTTGCTTTTCTCTTAAGTACATTTGAAAAGCGTTGATAAGGTTTTGCCACAATACATAAGTGCCAGGAATTATCGCAACAGTAGATCCAAGATAAGTCATAGCAATCCATATGGCGAATAAGGTATTTTTTTGACCTAAGCCTTGACCTGCGCTTACTCTTTGACCGTCAAATTGTCCGATAATTTTGCCAATTACAAGTTGCAAAATGGCGCATAGCAAGCCAACGCTTCCCATCCATATTAGAGAATTTAAAGAGCATGCTTCTTTAACAATGTTAGCAGTAGTTTTAGCTGAAAGGACAATAAGCACAAAAGCCCAAAGGTAGTAGCCAAGATCTTTTGTATGATCAATTATCAATTGTTGCAGTTTTTTGAAAGTAAATCTAACAACAATTGAAGCTACTAGAGGTAGGATAATTAAAGGAAAAACCTTGAGTAAAATAGTAAAAAAGTCTAATAAAACATGAGTATTATCCACGTGTCTTATTATTGGAAATAGTATTGGAATTTCAATGGCTGCAGCAATATTACTTATAATGATGTAGGTAGTTAGTGAGGATTGACATCCACCTAGCTTGCTAGCTATCACTGATGCAGATGCTGCTGTAGGAGTAATAATACAAACTAATGCACCGCACAGATAAATATTGTTTTCTAGTTTAGATGTTACAGCAATTAAAACTAGTACTGAACTTATAACTAGTTGTAATAACGCAAGATAAAAATGCCATCTTTTAGGTTTCATTTGCTTAAAATTGATCTTTGAAAAAGCAAAAAATAAAATAAAAAATAGCAAATATGGCAACGTATTGTATACACTGTTAGCTATTGGTTTTATCGGTGCAAGATAGCTAATATTATGAAAACAAATAAAAGTAACTAATCCTAAAAAGATTGAAATTAGCAAAGTATAAGGTCTTAATTTCTTTAACAGTAGACTAATTTTCATGGGGACATTTACTTATTAAAAAGATATACAATTTTCAGTCATCACTATACTACAAATGTACTTTAGCAAGTGAAGCTTAAAGGTAAAGAAATGAATCAATTTGAAGAAAAAATAAATACTAATCAAGACAAGTTAAAACAGATTGCTTCTGAGGCTGTTAAAAGTGCAGTTCAAAAGGGGGCTAGTGAATGTGAGGTTAGTATTGGTGGTGTAAAAGGTTTATCTGTTACCAGTCGTAATTGTGAAGTAGAAAACATTGTCTTTAATCGTGACAACGGTATGGATATTACCGTTTATAAAAATAAGAAAAGAGGCTGTGCTTCAACTACCGATTTGTCCAAAAAAGCTATTGAAGAGTGTATTGAGAGTGCTCTTAATATAGCAAATTACTCAGATGAAGATGAGTGCGCAGGTATTGCCCCTAGTGAACTTCTTTGTACCTCTTTTAAAGATTTAGGTTTGGTTTTTGATAATCAGGTAGATGCAGACTTTGCAGTAAAGCAAGCCATTGAACTTGAACAGTTAGCTTTAGCTCAAGGCAATAAGCTTATTAAAAACTCAGATGGCGCAAGTTTTGATAGTAATTTATATACAAGTGTACTAGCTAACTCTAATGGATTTTGCCAAGCAAAATCCTCTAGTTGTGTAAGCTCATCATTAGTTTTACTAGGTGAACATCAAGGAAAAATGCAACGCGGCAGTGGCTATAGTGTTGCAAGAAATTTAGAGGATTTGTACGAGCCAAATAAGGTAGTCTTAGAAGCTATTGATAGAACTACCTCTAAACTGGATTCAAAATCAGTACCAACCGGAAAATATAACGTAATTTTCTCAAGATCAGCTGTAGCTTCTTTATGGGGAATGTTAGCAAGTGCCATTAGTGGTGGAGCAATTTACAGAAGAAGCTCATTTTTATGTGACAAGTTAGGTGAGCAGATTTTTCCAAACTTTGTAACCGTTCATGAAGATCCTTTTGTAGTAAAAGGTCTTGCCTCAAGAAACTTTGATGGTGATGGTGTTTTTGTTACCGAGTCAGATCTTGTAAGTGAAGGTGTTTTAAGGGCTTACCTACTAGGTTGTTATTCAGCTAAAAAATTAAAGTTAACCTCTAATGGCCATGCAAGTGGTATTCACAATTGGTTTGTATCTTTTGACAAAGCACATACTTATCAATTTGACGACTTGCTATCTAGTGTCAATGAGGGCTTAGTTATTACAGATCTTATGGGACAAGGTATCGATATGGTCAGTGGTAATTACTCCCGTGGAGCAGAAGGTTACTATTTTAAGAATGGTAAATTTGAACATGCAGTAGATGGAATTACTATTGCAGGAAATATCAAAGATATGTTTATGAATATGAGCGCGATGGCAACAGATATTGATGAACGTATGAAGATCAAAACAGGATCAGTATTAATTCCAAATTTAACTGTTTCAGGCCTGTAAAAAGTAAAAAGGTGGCTAATGCCACCTTTTGGTTATTGATACATGTAGCTTAAGAAAAGCACATCCATTACAATTGGTTTTCCAAACTTATCTTTTAGAATATCAATAATCTTTTCTCTACATTCAATTCTTATTTTTTCTCTTGCTTCGTTAGTTGCTACTTGACCATACTCTTTTGCACCTAAAATATCTATTACAGCATCTTTGAGCAATGGTTCAACATCAGCAATAATCGCTGCATCATTACTATCTTCTAGCATAAGTGCAAGCTTTAATCTTACATAATGAATTTTGTCCCTTGGATTTAAGGTAGCAACATTAGTAGTGATATCAGGAGAGAAAGTGTAATAACCAATCTCAGGCTCAGTAGGTGCAACAGGAGCTTCTTCTTTAGCTCCGTGGCCGGCGTAAGCACTAAAGGATACTGGAAGAATAATAATTGCAAATAAAAAATAAAAAATTCTTTTTATCATGCGGATACCTTAGTTTTCATTAACAGAACCTTCTAAATGGACAGTATCGTTCTTTCTTGCTAATACTCTACCATTTAAGATCCTTACATCTTTTGCTCCAAGTAGTGGAGAAGCTGCTTTATTTAATTTTTGAACCTTTTCTTTATTAACGTAAATTTTGTTATCTTCTTTGATAAAGAAATATTTATGTCTTATAAATGTATCACACATAATCTTAAATAAGATAGGATCTGCAAATTCTGGTGAATTATTTGTGACTTCTATAGGTAATCTCTTAGAATAAGCAATACATTTATCCACAAAAGTTTGTACGTCGATGGTTCCGTCTTTAGTATTTTTCAATGCCGTAGCTGCTACTAGATAACGGATCAAATTATGATAGATGCAACGAGATAGAATAAAGAATTCCTGATAGCCATCACCAGATACAAAAATCATATCAGCATCTCTTGTGATATAGCCTTCAATCAAGAAAGTATCTAAGTATTTATCTATTAAGTTATCAAGATCTTCCTCGTCTACAGGAGCAAATAATTCGTGACGTAGAAAATAGAACAAGGAACGAGCATGAGAGCGAATATCTTCCCTTAGAATATGTCCATTTCTTAAAATAATATTTGCCAAAAGTGCAGGTAAAGCAAATAAGTGCACAATGTTATTTTGGAAGTAGGTTAGCTGTAAAGTTTGACCATAGCTAGGTCTTACAAATTTCATATCTTCACCAACATCGTAGATATGGAATTTCTTTAATTCAATAGCTTGTTTGATTAAGGTTAAAGTTGTAGCTGTTGGAATAGAAGCTCTCCTCTTTGGATCTACGTGTAACAGCTTTAGGTACATATCAATGCACTTTTGTAGTTGCCTTATGCTGATGGCATGATCTGGTGTATTCATAATTGCCAATGCACAGAGATTGATTCCATTGATAGTAGCAGAATCGTTTAAGTTGATAATAATTCTATGAGCTAATTGATTTACAGTATCATTAAGCCATTCAGGTCTAGCTGTACCTGTAGGATCTATATCATCTTTCCAATTAGGGACATGTTTTGATAGAAATTTTGGTACGATAACCGGTTCACCGAAAGTAACGTAACCACGACCATAATTTCTAAAGCGTTTAAATATTCCTAATAGTGCCATAGCACTTTCTTTCTTTTTGCTCTCACCATTAAGTTCACGCATGTAATTGCCAATTTCAGAAACATGCTCATAACCTAGGTAGGTAGGAATAAAGGCAATAGGACGCTTAATACCTCTTAATTGAGATTGAACAGTCATAGCTACCATGCCTGTTCTTGGAGGTAGAGTTCTTCCGGTTCTTGAACGACCACCTTCGATGAAGAATTCTGTAGCATGACCATTTTCAAAAAGGTGATTTAGGTATTCTCTAAAAATGGTGATGTAGAATTCATCTCCTTTCATTTTTCTTCTAATAAAGTAGGAACCACAACGTCTAATCAAAGGTCCTACAGGGAAAAAGTTAAGGTTATCTCCAGAGGCAATTTGTGGTAAAGGCAAGCCTTCATGGAATAAAACAAAGGTTAATAATATGTAATCCATGTGGGAACGATGACATGGAATATAAATAATCTCATGTCCAGTTTGTACTAGCTGTCTTACTTTGTCTGCACCTGTGATGGTCTGACCTTGATAAATCTTTTTCCAAAAGTGGGAGATGATACCATTTAAAAAACGTATTAGTGGGTATCGAGTATCAGCAACCATTACCTCAAGAATATTTTTAGCCTTCTTCAAATTTTCATCATAGCCAAGTCCATTATTATGGGATTCTATGTTTATGGCATCTTGAACAGCAGGCTTACTTAAAATATCTTCAATTACCTTTTCTCTATTAGGTAAAGGTTTTCCAACAACAGAGCGGGCCTTATTCATAAAGATAAGTCTAAAGGTTCTGTTTAAATCTGTTGAAAATCTTGAATTATCAAAGCGATCTTTAGATTTTGTAATATCAAAAGATCCGCAAAATATGGTGCAATTATCACGACCTGCAAAGATTAAATTAAAAAACTTTTTAATTGCAGGGGTTGCTGTACCCAGACCTGTTAGTACCAATCTGTCGTAGCCGGGGTTTCTTGACCACAGTACAGTAATAGGAATAACTTGAACTTCTTTTCCTGTGGTTGTTGCTAAATCGTACCAACGTCTAAAGGTAGTTTCAATATCATGGTAGGTTGTGCCTTTAGCTCTAAAAAAACCAGGACTTCTCAAGAAACAAACCCTAGGGGTTTTATTGCCAAAAATATTTATGTCTTCAAATGGGGATGGTAATCCTAGGCGATTAGTTGCTCTTTCTATACATAATAGATTACCAAGTGATGAGGAAACTGTTACATAAACAATTATCTTATTTTTATCGATATTGATTTGTTTAAGTGGCTCAAAAGGTATGGTGTCGCACTTAGTGGTCAATCTAAATGGCCAGTAAAAAATTAGTCTTAGAATTTTATTTAGCAACATACCTTTTCAAAGCGTTAAAAGCTTTGCCCCAAACAATCTATTTATTACATTTTAAGTCTTATTTATAGTTTAGTGTATAGCAATCATAATGTTTACATTTGGTTGTAAATTTTTTTGTTAATATTTTAGAAGTAGTGAAATATCTCACCTTTCAAAAAAAGTGCTATCTAAGTTGTATAATGCTTCCTAAAGGTGTAGTTTAAAAATTTTTTTTGGACAAAGAAAATGGAAAATGAGGCTCAGCAAAAAGCTTGTTCTTGTAATGAGAATACCTCATTGCAAAAGTATAAAAAATTAGTGATGCTTGCAGGTATCGCTTCTGTAAGTGTTGCTGTTACCTTTATTGTGATAAAAGTTGTGGTATGGTTAATTAGCTCCTCCACAGTTATTTTTGCATCTTTAACGGATTCTATTTTTGATTTACTAGCATCTCTAGTTAATTTGCTAGCTTTAAGATTTTCTTTGACTCCTCCTGATAAAGAGCATCGTTTTGGTCATTTTAAGTCTCAGGCTTTAGCTTCTCTAGCTCAAGCAGCTTTCATCGGTGGTTCTTCGGTATTGCTTGTTATTCATGGTGTAGAGCGTTGTATAACACCACAGAGTTTAGAGCACGTTGATTTAGCTATTCTTGTATCTGTAATAAGCATAGTGTTCACTATATTATTAGTTTTATTCCAAACTTATGTATATAACAGAACTCAAAGCGAAGCTATAGGTGCCGACAGACTTCACTATCTTTCAGATGTAAGTTTGAATATAGGCGTCATCGCAGCCTTAGTCTTAGATAGATATGGCTATAAGTGGGCAGATGGTTTGTTTGCTTCTTTAATTGGTGTTTATATTTTAAAAGGAGCTTATAGCATAGGATTTAGAGCTATACAAACATTGCTTGATAAATCATTAAGTCAAAAGTCATTAACTAAAATATTAAATCAAATAAATAGCGTCCATGGTGTAAAATCTATTCATGACTTGAAAACTCACAGAGCAGGACCAATGGTATTTATCCAAGGTCATATTGTTATGGATGAGAATTTAAGTTTGAAAAAGGCTCATGATATAGTCAATGAAGTTGAATCGCTTATAAGACAAGATTTTCAGGATGTGGAATTTTCATTCCATATGGAGCCAGATCTAGCATCAACTTACGAGTCAGTTCAATTTGAAGATAAGCCTCATTTGAATGAAAACGGTGAGGAAAAACTGACTACTGTAC
>JAEWPL010000284.1 GCA_023460615.1 Pseudomonadota bacterium
TATGCTAGATGAGCACCTACGCTTTGTCTCAGGACCACAATGGCTTGAAGAGAATTATTTAGTTAATAAAACTGTATTAGCTGTAGCTGGTACTCACGGTAAGACTACCACCTCCTCAATGTTAGCATGGATCCTTGAAGCTAATGGTAAAAATCCAGGCTTTTTAATTGGTGGTATTCCTGAGAATTTCGGTATTTCAGCTCGCAGTACAGATAGTGAATACTTTGTGATTGAAGCAGATGAATATGATTGTGCTTTCTTTGATAAGAGATCAAAGTTTGTTCATTATCATCCACAAGTCTTGGTAATGAATAATCTTGAGTATGATCATGCAGATATCTTTGATTCAATTAAAGATATTCAAAAGCAATTCCATCATTTAGTTCGTACTGTACCATCAAAAGGTTTAATCGTAATGCCAAATGACGATAACAACTTAAAAGAAGTTGTCGACATGGGCTGTTGGACTCAAACCTGTTGCGTAGGAGATAGTAACAGCCTACATGCAAAACTTCTTAAAGCCGATGGAAGTGAATTTGAGATTTATGATGGGGACAAATTTATTTATAAGGTAAAATATGCTTGTACCGGCACTTACAATGTCCACAATTCTTTAATGGCAATTAAAGCTGCAAGTTATACAGGAATTAGCCTTGAAGCTGCAGCTAAAGCTTTAGAGACCTTTAAGTTACCAAAACGCAGAATGGAGCTTAAAGGTGTTGTAAATGATGTAGCTGTATATGACGATTTTGCGCATCATCCAACTGCCATTAAACTAACGCTAGAAGGTCTTCGAAACAAGATAGGTCAAGATAAGCGATTAGTGGCAGTTTTTGAACCTCGTTCTAACTCTATGAAGATGGGCGCAAATCATGAGCTGTTAGCATCTTCCTTTGCAAGTGCAGATGAAATTTTTGTGTATGCAAATGAAAGCGTCAAGTGGGATGTTAAATCCTTAGAGCAACAAAGTAATAAGCCTCTTCATGTCATCGATGACTTTGATAAGTTACTAAAAGAGATAGTGAAAGCTTCACCAAAAGGTACTACTATATTAGTCATGAGTAATGGTGGCTTTAATGGAATTCATGGTAAATTACTAGATTTGTTAAAATCAAGTAACTAACGTATAGGTTAAAAGTATGTCAGATAGCTGGAGAAGTAGACAAAGCATTTACGAAGATCAAGAATTGCCTGCCTTGCAGTGTCGTGTTTACTCAAGAATTGCCCTTCAAGATCACGATTGCATTACTAAAGGTTATTGCTTTGAATTTGCACCTGGTAACTCTTTTGATTTTGGCTTTTGCCGTGAGCAGAATGTAGTAAGTTTACTTCGTGATGTGCTTACTGTAGGTAATACAAGAGTATTACTAGGCAGTGCTGACTTTTTAATGCTACCTACCGTTCCAACTTCTCATTGGGTAAAACAAGTTCGTAAATACAATCCTAAAAAAGTAATTATGTGGCTTGCTAATTCCCTAGAGCTTAATGACGAATACAGAGATTGTATTCCTCGTCTTAAAAAGATGGGAATGCGTTTTGCTATCCGTATTGATGCTATGGGAGACATTGCCTCAACCCCTGAAATTCTTTCTTGCATAGACTTTTTAATGGTAGATGCTAGTCGTTATGATGAGTTTTTACCAATTATTGAATCATTAAAAAGACAAAACGAAAAACTTGAAATCATAGGTTTTAAGCAGGAAAACCATATCATCAACTTTACTAAAGACGAGATTAAACCATTTAAATATGTCTTAGGCATGGTTGAAAACAATCTTATTGAATATGGTAATACAAGACCTAAGTGGCAACACGAGATGCTAAGATTGCAAGCTCAGTTGTATTCATCAATCTATGATTCAAAAGATATTAGTTTATACATGCAAAACTATCCATACATGTCAAAGTGTATGAAAGGTCTTTTAGGATCTTCACATCTAACAGCTTTAACTTTAAAGCTTGAGAATCAGCTAAATACAGCTAATTTAGTGCCTGAAAACTCAACTTTATCCTCAGCTGATATTAGAGACTATATTGCAATTAGCATTGTTTACAACACTTTTATGCTCTCAGAGAAATTAGTGTGTGAGCAAAAGCAGATCCCATTTGATGAGTCTCACCTAAATTACGAGGTTTTAGTGCAAGCTATCCACTTTGCGATGGTAGTGCACTTTTTTGCCTCAGAAGTTTGCGACGATTTAGTCGCACCTCAAGCCTTTATTGCAGGTCTATTACGTTATACTCATCTGTATCTTCATGATACATACGACAGAACCTTTGCTGAGTTCCCTCTAGATGCCGTATCCTCTCTTTACAATGGCGGTGGTGGTCAGCTTGGCAGTATTATTAGACTAGTTCTAGATTTGTTTGAGCACAAGGTGGATGAGGCTTTAGCTGAAGCTTCCTCTAATGGTATTAACCTTGCTAAAGAGGATATCTTCAACCACATATCTCATGCTTTTACATGGACAGATGCTGCTTTACGAGCAATGGGAATATTAAAAGCAACCGACGGTTATTCGCTCTAAAATTACTTTTATCTCTATGATCTTTCAATAAAAATTAAATTTCTTAAAAAAATTTCTTAAGAAATTTCAGAGTGTGTCGTTAATAAAATCAAAGGGAGCAAAATCCCAAAGTTAAACATAACGCAGGAGATATTATTATGGCACTCTATGTAAATACAAACGTTACCTCTTTAAACTCAACAAGTAAGTTAAACAAGGCAACTCACTCATTAGACACCACCTACAAGCGTTTATCATCAGGCTTTAGAATTAACAGCGCAAAGGATGATGCAGCAGGTTTACAGATTT
>JAEWPL010000285.1 GCA_023460615.1 Pseudomonadota bacterium
CTTGAGCTTTTTTACTTTCCTCAGTTACTTTTTTAAGTTTTGAAGAAGCTCCTTTTAAGGCATTGTCATCACTTGAGCTATCACCACCATCTGCCAAAGCATCAATTTGAGCATTTAGCTTTTTAGCTTCATCTATTGAGGTTACAGTAGGTAAACCTAGTACAAATCTTGTGCCTGTATCTTTTGCTTTTAATTCACCTTTGTTTAAGTAAAAGTTCTTCTCAGAACGGGTAGCATTTGTAAGGTTAGCTTTAACTGACATAAAGCTACCACCACGTACGGTCATACCACCACTAATACCTAATAAGCGACCTGTTCTAACCGCTTTAAAGGGCTCTAAAACAATTTCTTGTGCATTACCTAACATATCAAATAAGCCTAAAGGGTTAGGCTCTTTTAGACCTGCTAACTGCAACCTGCCATTAGCACTGTTTGCACCTTGATACCAAGCATAATTGTCAATATCGTTATTCTTAACTGGAGGTAAATCTGCTTCAAACTCACTTTGTGTAACGGATAGACCACCACGAGCTGCAAACTCCCACTCCTCATCGGTAGCTAATCGTGCATAAGCTACTTGATTGTTTTGCTTTATCGCATCAGTTGCAGTTTGCAAATATAATGAGTAAGCATTAGCAACGTTTATAGCCTCAAAATAAGAGAGATTAACCTTTGGTAATCTTGCAATCTTATTAAAGTTTTTACACTGCTTTGCATTTACAATGGCATCATATTGACCTTGCATGAGCTCATATTTTGAGATTAAGTAGTAGTAACCACCTTTATCATAGAAAGAGCCTTGAACATGACGGGTATTTGGATTTTGAGCCATTGGAGAAACAGTACCTATAGCACCAGCACTAAAGGTTTTATCCTTTACTTTGTTATTCTCTTTGGTGGTATAAACCTTTTCTAAAAACCATTTTACCATTGCAAGGTGTCGAGATAATCACATCATCAGGTAATGGTTTTGGATTAAAGATCTTGTCAACATCCTCTGCATAGGCAAAAGTTGTTGCTAAACACAATAAAGGAACTAAATACTTTTTCATAATTACATTCTGCGCAAACTATTAGCGATATTTAAATTTAAAATCTTAAAACGACAAATCAAAATACTGATTACAAGACAGATAGTAGTACTTAAAGCAAAACCTATCAGTATATGATTTAAGTTTAATAAACTAACAAGAGTATTCTGACCTAAGATATTTGAAAAATAGTGATTAAATAAAGCTTTAGCGGTTGCAAATAAACCTAAAGCAATTGCATAAGCTGTAGTTGATAAAATTAAATTCTCTAAAATTACCATCAGCATAATTTGCTTTTTATTAAGACCTGTAAGTTTTAATAAAGCAAAGGTCTTCTCAAGTCGAGACAAATTAGTCCAAATAAGACCACAAATAGCAATTACACCACCAAAGATAGAAACAAGTGAAATCACAGTTAAGATAAAATCTAATACATTGCAAATTGCTTTTAAGTTGTTTATTGAATCTAAAGCAGAGGTGATTTGATAATTTGCACGGAGTTTCTTATCTACAATTGCTACATCATCTAATGTTTTTACGTAAATTCTAGCTTTGGCAAAGTACTTGCGTTGCTCGTTTAAGACAGAGCCATCGGAGAAGATTGGTGGCTCATAGCCATCACGAAAATCCTCCATGTAAATAAGTGGAGTTAAAGGAATTAAAATACTCTTGTACTTTAGATACTCTTTTTTAATAATGCCCTTTAAGGTAAGTTGCACAATAGCATTTTGTGTTCTACCCTCTTTAATTCTGCTAATGACAAACTTAAACTTATCTCCAACTTTAATATTTAGATCTTGAGCAATTTGCTCTGAAAGATAAGCCTCATCATCTTGAAGCTCTCCTTCAATGCCACTTTTGATAACTAAAGGATCCCCTGCCTTAGTTGGGATTGCCTCAAGATTAGTTATCATTTTGCCTTTAAAGTTTACGTTAGCAGTAACACTTAAAGAGCGAGTTAAAGGAATATAAAAATCGATGTGAGGATCGTTTTTTAACTCCTCAAAAAAACTTTTGTCTAGCTGATAGCCTGACATCATTCTAATCTCAAGATTTTTAGGATCAGTAACTAGCTTTTCCTCAAGATTAGACACAATACCAAAACGTAAGGAGAACAATAACATCAAAGGTGCAATTACTGACACCATTGAGGCGATAAGGCAAATGTTTACTAGGTATTCAAATTTTAAGGACGATAACGACAATTTAAAGATCATGATTATTCCTGCTTAAAATTACCGTTATGCGTAATGGTAACTTGTCTTAAGTTAAACTCATGTACTAAATTTAGATCATGAGTTACAACTAAAGACGCTACTCTCTTGCTTTGACAGACTTTAATCATGGTATCAAACAGCATTTTGCCATGCTCAGGATCTAAGGCAGAGGTAGGCTCATCAATTAGAAGTAATTTTGGTTGATGACACAAGGACTTGAAAAAGACAGCCCTTTGCCTTTGACCTATAGATAACTGATGTGGATAAGCGTTTAAGTACTTACCTAAACCAAATTCTTTTAAATCGTCAACAATAGATTTTAAAAGCCCTTCTTGATCTAAAGTCTTACCTTCAAGCTTGAAAAGAGACTTTGAAGCCACCTCAATTTGAAGCTTTAAGTTATCTATGATCTTTAAAAAAGGGATTAAGCCACCGGTTTGAGGCATAAAGCCAATTTGACTTGATCTTAAAGCTTCATGCTGTTTTGGCTTTAATTTTTTTATATCCAAGTCTTCAAGTTTGAACTCATCAAACTCTACTTCTTGTCTTAAAAGACCAATACACTCAAGTAAAGTAGACTTACCACAACCTGAAGGACCTGTAATTGCAAAGACATCATTCTCTTTTAAATTAAGGCTATCAATATGAATACTATTGATAGTACCCTCATTATCCTTAGGATAAGCAAAGGACAAATTCTTAATAGTAAGTAATGATGTCTTATCCATGATTATGGCAATACCTCAAGTGGAATTGGATATACGCTTTGAGAAGCATCATCATTCTCGTTTAACTTAATCCAACGACTAGCATCGTCGTTGCACTTTTGATAGTAACGAAGCTTATTCTCAAGATCTTCAATAGTCTGATTTTGCTCATCAGGGCCCATTGACATCCAAGATTCCTCATCAAGCTCTTGAATACGGCTCTTATAAGGTAGACCATCTAAGTATTCACCTAAAAGACCTAATTTACCTAGTTTAAGTGTCTTATCATCGCTAATTGAGGAAGGATCACGACCTAAGCTTACAGCTACAGAGCGTAATTGTGAGAACATATCCTCAGGTTGTAATAAACCTTCGTTTGCTGAATCTAAGATCTTAGTAGTTACATCCTTTAAGCTAGACAATTGATCTTTTGTAAGTAGCACTACAGGAGTTGAGGTTACCTTAGTGTGATCAACTAAATCTCTATCAGCAATCCAACCTTGTAAAAAGTCTGGAGACTTAGTACCAAGTTTAGAGCCTAGGTAAGCAAGTTGCATTGCATGTCCTAGCTTAATGGTATCCTCGTTAAGTTCAGCATCTTCTTTAGATTGAACTTTTGAAGCACCAATAGCTGAACCTACTGCACTCTTACCAAAAGAAGCTTGTTTTACTTGTGAGGTAATATTAGCTGAAAGCTCATCAATCTTTTTACCAAACTTGTTTACATCACCTGCGTTTACTGGATAGTAAAGTGATTTATTAACTATCTCATTGAAAGTTAAATCCTGATACTGATTCTTAGCTTTCTCATGATTCTTTTTCGCATTATCTGTATCAGTTAATAAGTGCATAGCATAAATTGCTACACCTTTATGTTTAGCCTCAAGTCTTAACTCTTTTGAATCTAAACCTGTAGTAGATAACTTATCACTACCTGCAATACCACCAGCATCGGTTACTAACACGATGTAACGACCACCGTAGTTATTCCAATCTACAGACTCTAAAGCTGTATTGATACCAGCAAAAGAATCCTCATCAAAATATGCACTAGAAACTTTAGCTTGAGCTAAATCAGTTAACTTTTTATCAAAATCTTCTGGAGTTTTAGCTTCACCAGGCTTTACATACATCTTAGATACATACTCAAGACCTGGTTTTGCTTT
>JAEWPL010000286.1 GCA_023460615.1 Pseudomonadota bacterium
TGACAAGCAGTCACAGATTGCTACAAAAGCAGCACAAAATCTACAAACCCTTTACATGGATATGCAGGAAAAATACAAATCTCTCGTTAATCTTGCATATATGTGGACAAATGAAGGTCTGTTTGCAGAGGGATTCTACCATGGTGATGTACATAAAGGTAATCTCATGGTTAATTATGGATGGAAAGAAGCACAGAATGGCAATCCTCTTCCAAAATCAGATTTAACTCTAATTGATTTTGGTAACGCTACTCATCTTAACAAAAATGATAAAAATAGCGTTGTTAAAGTAGTTGCAGGTGCTGCATCAGGACTTTCAGATCTAATGATTGACGGTTTTAAGAAACTTCTATCAGAAGAAAGTGTGCAGATCCTTAATGCAAATCTTGATGAAATTAAACAGAAAGTTGACGCTATTTTATCAAAAGGAACGTTGAATGACACTGCTTCAAGACTCAACGCCTTTCTTGCTGTTATTCAAAAGGATTATCAGATGGAAGTTCCTGCAGCAATACATAACTTTATTGAAAGTCAAAGAAGACTTCAAGTTGCTCTTGAAGAAACTGGGGCTATCATGAAGAAGATTGGAAAAGACAGAGATGAGCTTGTAAAACAGATCTCTCAAGAAGATTTGAATACAGATGAAGTAAAAACTATGACTAAATCGATTACTGATAGCTCTGAGTACAAACCTGTAAGTATGGTTAAATGTTTAGTTGATGTTGTAAAACAGCACTCTAAGAGTGCGCTACTAGCAATTGGTAGAAGTGCTATTGACTGTGCACGAAAAATAGCCGCTGATGTAGAACAGCTTGAAGAAATTGAAAAACAACAAGCTCAAGCCCCAGCAGAGGATATATCTTCACAAAACCTATCTACAGAACAGTTATTTGCGATGGGTGGTCAGTTAACTTGATAAAGGAAACAATATAGACGCAATTTCAGAGTAATTCTGATTTTTCCAAAATAGCCTAACTTTCTAGATATAGATTGTTAGGCTTTTTTAATGAAGATTTTCAAATTTGATAAGTCAAAACGTTCTACCGTTTTATTTCACGATAAACATCATCTGTAGCAACAATTACTTCAAATGGAGGTTTCCATTCAATCAGATTTGCAACTTTAAGATTTAAGGATAATTTTAATGGGGCATAGTAATATTGTGAAATCTCACTAATCTTTTTACCGTTATAGATCTGCTCAATTACTCTTGCTTCATATTTTCCTGAACTTTCAGGACTTTCTTCTGATACCCCAAGAAGACTACCTCTTTTCACCATTTCATTGTTTATTCTACTCATCGTAGGGATCTGAGCATCTATTAATGGTTTGATCTGGTCATAGAAATTTTCTATATCAACTCCATTACCACCAGCAAGTATTACTGCATCAGAATTTATAGCCAGATCTTTTATGCAACGTGAATATTCAGAAATTTCACTGATTTTTCCTTTGCAAAGGTATACTTTATAACCTAATTCTTTTGCAGATTCCATAATCTCACGATTACCGTGTCTATTAAACTGTTCCGGGTCAATATCAGCAAGCACACCTATAACAGTAGGCTTAAACAGTTCATAAAAAAGAGACAGCTCTGTTTTATAACGTTTAGGTTGTTTTTGTACATGCAAATTTGGTTTGGTAGAAAATTCTCCTTGTTCAGTAAAACTTTGTCCTGTACCAACAATAAGACCTGTTACTACGACAGGAATTCCCAATGAATCATCAGAAAAATCCATACCTGCAGTAGAACCTATTGCAATAAGAAGATCAATCTTATCCTTATTTTTTAATTCACTGATTATTTCTTTTTTCTTCTGAATTCTGTCACTTTTTTCCCAACCTAATACATATAAAGCATCAGTGGAAAATTCAACACAGCCACCTTTTGAATTTTCAGCAAATACTTTCCATTGCTCTAAATCATCGAATACAAAAGAATCAGGAAGATCCTGCTTTAAATTAAGATATCCATCATTTCTTAAGGCATTTGCAATATATACAAACTGCTTTTGAAACTGCTCATAAGCTCCACCTACTGCAACACCAATTCTCATAACTTTAGAGCCATTGCATTTACTGTTAGTTTCAACAGCAGATACAGAACTAACTGACAGCATAAACAAAGACAAAGTAATTATCTTTAATATTTTCATATCACTAACCTATGCTATTACCTGCTCAAGAGCTTTTATTGTTTCATCAAATGTACTTTTCTCTGACAATCCCTGTCTCAAAAAGGCATTGATTTTATCTATATGAGACAGAGCAAAATCAGCTTCAGGATCTGCTCCTTGTTTATATTCTCCAAGCTGTACAAGCAATTCAATCTCCGCATATTTTGCCAGTATCTCTCTTACACGCTGAGCTGCATTCTTATGCTCTTGCGTTACTATAGAATTCATCACGCGTGATACAGAAGAAAGTACGTCAATAGCTGGATAATGGTTCATTGAAGCTAACTTTCTAGAAATAATAATATGTCCATCAAGAATTGATCTTGTTTCGTCTGCGATAGGTTCAGTCATATCGTCACCTTCAACTAATACAGTATAAAGTGCTGTAATCGAGCCTTTATCTGAATTACCAGCCCTCTCCATAAGTATTGGAAGTGTTGAAAACACAGATGGTGGAAAACCTCGCCTTGTAGGAGGTTCGCCTGTTGCAAGACCTATCTCTCTTTGAGCTCTTCCAAATCTTGTTACAGAATCCATCATAAGAAGTACATTTCTTCCCTGATCTCTAAAATATTCTGCAACAGCTGTTGCCGTATAGGCTGCTTTCAATCGTTCCATGGACGATTTATCTGAGGTAGAAAC
>JAEWPL010000287.1 GCA_023460615.1 Pseudomonadota bacterium
CACCTATGCCTACTATTCCTCAAATGCAGGCAGTTTGGGCACCTATGGATCAGGCACTAAATGAAGTGATTAGTGGCAAAAAGTCAGCAAAACAAGCCTTAGATGATGCCACATCCACCATCAAAAACGCTATCAACGCTCAATAATTTTTCTTATACTATTCTCCTGTAAATGGAGAATAGTATCTATTATGCAAAACACCACTCTTTGTTATCTTGAGCATCAAAATCAATATCTAATGCTCCTTCGCAATAAGAAAAAACACGATATCAATAAGCAAAAATGGATTGGTATTGGAGGTCATCTTTTAGAAAAAGAAACTCCTGATGAGTGCGTGCAAAGAGAATTTACAGAAGAAACAGGTCTTACCCTTCTTGATTACAAGTTACGTGGTCTTGTGACCTTTATCAGTGACGGGTACGAAACTGTTCAAATGTGGCTTTATACAGCAGGCAAGTTTGAAGGTGAATTAAAGCCTTGTGATGAAGGTGAATTGCATTGGATTGATATTGATAAGATCCCATCTTTAAACCTTTGGGAAGGCGATCTTAAATTCTTAGAGCTTATCAAAAAGCCTACACCATTTTTTACCATGAAACTCTCCTTTCAAGGAGAGAGGCTTGTCGAATATAAGGTGCAATTTCATTAAGCTTCTATCATAACTTACAGTCTAAGAATAAGAATATAGAGTAGCCGTTGTCATATACATTGCATAAATAAACTATAGCTCTCAAAATGTTGTACTATACTAAAAGGGCTGTAAACTCATGATTTCAAAATAGTAATAACAATTTATGAATCAAAATAATCTTCTTCTCATTATCGCTGGCGCCAATGGAGCAGGTAAATCAACTGCCTACGAAAACTTAAAAGATATTAACAATCTATATCATGACATCACATTTATAAATCCAGACGTTATTACAAAGCAAACAGCTCAAAGTTTAGGTTACGGTTCAGTTAATAATTTACCAAAAGAACTTCAACGAGTCATAAACATTCAAGCAGGTAAGCAAGCTTTAAGAATAAGAAAAGAATCATTAGATAAAGGGATTAACTTTGGAATAGAAACAACAGCCTCATCTGAAAGTATCCTAAGGTTGATTGAAAAGGCTCATCAGCAAAATTATATTGTTCATATAATTTACGTATTACTAAATTCAGCTGAACTTCACATACAAAGAGTAAATCAAAGAGTGTCGAAAGGTGGTCATTCTGTAGATAAAGAAGATATTATTAGAAGATACAAACGCTCAATAGAATTACTTCCTGAAATAATGCAGAAAGCAGACTGTATGGTAATTTACGACAACTCATACAGATTTGCCCCTATTCTAAAAAAGGAAAACGGTAAGATAGAGAAGCTTGAATGCAACAAAGATATTGAGTCTATACTTCAAAGCATTATATGTGCTTACAATAAGATAGAGACCAAATAGCTACTTTTTCTGATAGATCTTAGTTCCATCTGGTTTTAATTCATAAATACCTTTCTCATCAGCCTGCATTACAGGTATCCCCAATTGCCAATCAAGCTCAATAGCTTTTTGAGCTGCTCTTTGAACAACTTTAGGATCGCATAATTGCAAAAAGAGAGAATTAAGCTTTTCTGCATCTTTTGTTAAAGCCATAGCACTAAACTCCTCAAAACTACACCTAAATTATAATACAAAACTATTGCGTTGCTTTTAATTAAGAAAAATTGTCAGAAAAATTGGGAGGCAAAAGTTAGCAATATACAAAACTTTTCCTTACAGATTTTCACCGTTAGTTTCGATGACGCTCTTATACCACAAGGCAGAATCTTTTAAGATCCTTTTCTGATCTCTGTAGTCAACATAGATAAGACCAAATCTTGGATCATAGCCTTCAGCCCACTCATAGTTGTCCATGACAGACCAATACAGATAGCCTAAAAGATTATATCCTTCCTCTACTGCCTTTTTAGCAGCTAATAGATGTCTTTGGATGTAATCAATTCTCTGTGGGTCGTGCACTTTACCATCAAGCGTTACAAAGTCATTACCGCAATAGCCATTTTCAGTTATCAGCAATGGAAGCTTGTATCTGTCCTGGATAAATTTAATTGCATAGTACATGCAGTTAGGATCAATCACCCAGCCTAAAGTATTTCTAGGACATCCTTCATACTCATTAGTTTGGTAACAAGAGTTTTCTTTTGCAATACCTGCTGGCGTATAGATGTTAAACCCAAGAAAATCTAATGGTTGCTTGATAAAAGCAAGCTCCTTTGAGGTAAAGAGCTCATTTACTCCAAGGTATGCTTCAACATCTTTTGGTGTTTTACCTAAAACAACAGGATCAACCCACCAACCAATAGAGAATGGTCCTCTTATGGTATTACTAAAAGTTAGAGCATAGGCTTTTTCATAGGCATCCTTACTTTCATTTTCAGGAACATAAATAGGACCTGTTGGAGCCATACCTACTATAGGAGTAATTTTTGCGTTCTCACGTATTACCTTTACCGCTCTTGCATGGGCCAAAAGGACATTTCTTGTACAAGCAATAAGTGCGTTTTTGTCATCTAAAAAAGGAGCATGGCAGGCATCTTTATAACTAATACCGATAAAGCAGTTTGGCTCATTGATAGTCATCCAGTACTTAACC
>JAEWPL010000288.1 GCA_023460615.1 Pseudomonadota bacterium
TGCGCTTAAGTTAAGTTTAAAACACAAAGCTGATGTTGATTTTCCAATGATTGGAGTCTTAAATTTTGCTAACCAAAAACACCGTGGTGGAGGTTATTTACATGGTGCTATGGCTCAAGAAGAGGAGCTTTGTAGGTGTACTACGTTGTATACAGCGCTTAAACACAAATTGGCTAATGATTATTACAATGAAAAGCGCAATAAAGAGAAATACCAAGTCTTATATAGCCCTAATGTGATAATCTTTAGAAACAGCCAATATCAAATTCTCAATGAATTTTTCCCAATTTCAGTAATTACCGCTGCAGCTCCTAATAAAAACTTAAATCCAGAACTTTTTTCAAATGATGAGGCAATGAAAAAAGTACTTTATTACAGAATCAGAAATATCATTCTTACAGCAATAGATAATGGAGTTGAGTATTTAGTACTAGGTGCTTTTGGTTGTGGTGCTTTTCATAATGATCCAAAGCTCGTCGCTACATGTTTTTATGAGGTTTTATTTGGAAAAGAGCAGTTACATAAGCACTTTAAAGAAATTTATTTTGCCATTCCGAAAATCTCTAGTGCAAGCCTTAAAAATTATCAAGCTTTTGAAAAGGTATTAGGTAAAGTAAGTAGCACTGTATCTTTGGATTTTACTGAGGATTTAACCGACTTTATTCCAATGGCGGAGCCTGTAACTAAAAAGATCTCATATCCTGTTCCTATGATAAGTTCAGATATGCTCTATGAAGATCCTCTAAATAAGGTTATTGCTGGTGTATTCGCCGATGGCAGACCATATCTTGCGATATTTGGTCATGATCCTGAGAATATCCATGATGTTAACGTTGACTATGTTTTCTCAACTAAAGAAATTCCAGAATACACTCAATATGATAAGGATAGTTATATAGCAACGAGTGGTAATGACGGACCTATTAGAGAATTAGATGCAGCGCAAAGCTCATTTATTGCCTATAGCCATAGTATGAAACTAGATGACATTGAAACCACTAAAGAAATCTTTAAAGATGAGAACCACTATGATTGGTATTTAAAAAATCTTGGTGAGTATTTAATTAGGCAACAAGCAGTAAAGTTTAATACCGATGTTTTAAATTTAGGATTAAATACCTTTGATGACAACCTAGGAAATCCTATGGTGGTAGCTCACATAACCTTGCAAAATGATGATCTTGGACTTACAGCTGAAGTTCCCATTATTGAATCAGAATATTTGTTATATCTTGATAAATTAGGAATTCTTGATGATGATTTCGACGGCTACGATGATGACGAGGATGATGACGAAGACAATATGTTCGAGATTCTAAAGTAGAGTAGTATTCGTTCAAATCAAAATAAAACCACCTCAAATGGTGGTTTTATTCTAGAGTGGCTATTATAAATCTACATCTTCGTTGCCAGTTAATAAAGCATTTACAACTTTATCGATATAATCTTGAGCACCATAAGAGCCATCAAAGTAAACTTTTCTTCTTAGACCAATATTTGCTAATGGGAAGAAAGTTGTTGAATTGTGATTTATTTTGTAAATCTTGAAGTTGGTCTTCTTAGTGAAAGTATGTTTGAACTTTGCAGAGTAGATAAAGTAATGTGAGCAATCAGAGTCTCTTGCCTCTTCAACGGAGCCAACTTGTTGTGTAGGCATAGATAGCTTATCAAAGGAATTTTGAATAAACTTCTCAAGAGCTAAGGTTTCTCTTCTATTGGTCTTATGGTATAGAGTTAGGAAACAAACCTTTTGGATCTCGCTTTGATCATAATTCTCTTTGATATTAACTTTGCTTCCGCAAGCTGAAGTTAGTAAGGTTGAAGCAACGATAGTTGCTACGATTGCTAATTTGCTTAATTTCATATAAGTAACCTATAGTATGATTTTGATGAATTGATAATTCATATTCTATTTAGGATTATCTTCACGTGGATAATAAAATAGTTAACCACTACCTTCAAGGCAATTTTCTATTTTAGGTGATATAGATCGAAAATTGTTCCTTATTCCTTTCTTTCACTACTACTGACAGCTTCTTGAAATTTTTGGGAGTAGTCTGATTTTTAGGCTTTACCTTCAGAATAATAGTTGATAATGGTTTATCAATAATTTATCGCTTGAGCAGTTAAAATAAAACAACCTCCATCAAGGAGGTTGCAATTAAGACTATCTAATAAAATTAGAATTGTGCTGATTCATCACCTGTTAATAAGGTATGAACAACCTTATCTAAAATTGCTTGGGCATTGTGAGAACCATCAAAATAAATATTTTCTTTTAGAGTGATGTTTGCAAGTGAGAAGAAAGTAAGTGAATTATGGTTTACTTTATAGAACTTATATGTAGTTTTCGTTGCGAAGGTATGTTTAAAATTAGCATAATAGCCTAAATAATGGGTACAATCTGACTTTCTTGCTTCTTCAACAGTCTCAACTTGCTTAGTTGGAATACTAAAATTGCTAAATGACTTTAGAATTAAATTATCTAGAGCTTGAAAACCAGCTCTGCCTGTAATTTTGTAGCGAGAAACAACACAAACCTTTTGAATTTCGCTTTGATCATAATTCTCTTTGATATTAACTCTGTTTGTACATGCGGTGGCTAATATAGTTGAAGCAAAAAGACCAATTCCAAGAATAATTTTGTTTAATTTCATTTTTGATCCTATAAAAAAATTGTGGATTAACTTTATCTTGATAATAAGACTGTTAGTTGTTTTCTTCAAGAGTTTAAGTCTTATCTTATGATTTAGTTTATGATTTCAGCTAGCAAGGAAACTTAGTAGCCTTTTTTGTCGCATTGATAATTTGAAATCAAGATTACAATTGTCTTGTATAATAAAATTAATCATAAATTTGAAGGTAAAAAAATGGCAGTTTTTAGTCAATTAACAACAAAAATTCCGCGATCACAATGTTTTGAAAAGTTTATGTTAAATAATTGGATATATGTTGATAAGACAGATTTTATCCATAATCTAGCTAAGAATAGAGGAGCCTTCTTTCTATATAGACCACGTCGATTTGGTAAGTCTACTTTAGTATCAACTTTTGAAGAATTATTTTTACATGGTACCAAGCCATTTGTTGATGAATCAGGTAAAAAGCAAGAGTCATATTTTAAAGGCTTAAAAATTGAAAAGCTTTGGAATGATCATCAAGATTACAAAGTCATTCATCTTGATTTTTCAACTTTTATCTCTGATATCACTGATTTTTTAAATAAGAATCCAGAGCTTAAAACTTCCGACAATTCTTTTAATGCAGAGCAGTATGTAAGTTTATTTAATTATCATTTTGCAAGAACAATACATGCAATCAGCGATCAGAGTTCCATAAATGAATCTCTATCAGGCGAGCTTATTATCAATAGATTTAAAGATCTGATCTTATCCTGCGGTAAAAATAAAGTTGTACTTTTAATTGATGAGTATGATTTTCCAATTACTCATTTTCCAGATATTTTGCCAAAAGAAGAGCAAGAAAAGTATGTTAGCTTAGTTACATCTTTCCTTAAATCCTTTTATGCATTAGTAAAAACTTACAACTCTTACTTTAGATTTATCTTTATTACTGGCATTACACGCTATAAAGATGCAGCATTACTTACTTTAGGTAATACTATTACGGATATATCTCAATATCCTGAGTTTGGTACGATAGCAGGCTTTACAAGGGACGAGATTAAACACTACTTTTATGACAACCTAGTGTGTCAAGCTGCAATTTACTATGAAAAAGCTCAAGAGAATATAAGTGATTTAGATGTTGAGAATTTGTTAGATCTTCTGGCAACTTGGTATGACGGCTATTGCTTTGATAGCTTAGGTAAAACTCATGTTTTCTCAACTATTTCAATTTTAGGATTCTTCAAAAATTCAAATAGAGAGGAGATGTTTAGTGATTATTGGTTTGATCTTGGTGGAATACCTACAATTCTTATCAACAACGCTAAACAACTAGTAGATCATAAGATCATCAATCCTTTTAGCAAACAGAACTTGTTTATTGTTGATAAAAATACATTTTTAAGTCCTCAAAGCTTAGATTCAATGATAAGTCCTGTATTGTTGTTTCAAACAGGCTATTTAACCATTGCAAGATCCTTTACTAATCAAGTGTATCTAAAATTTCCAAATCTTGAGTTGAAAAGAGCTTTTAATACACTGCAGAGCACTTACCTATTTAATGATGATAGTAATTCCTTGCTACAAGCTCAAAACGGTGAAGCTGTAATTTTTAATGACTCAAGTGTAAGTTTAGACTTTAATTGTACAGTTGAAACTTTAAAGAGCTTTTTTAATCAAATTCTAAATTTAATTCCTTACAATCAGTTCTCCTTGAATGATGAAGCTGCCGTTGCAAGCTCAATCTTTTTGTATTTGAAAGGTCGAGATTTAATCTGTGAGGCTGAAACTCAAAATTGTATTGGTCGTTCTGATTTAAAGGTATATCTAAACTCTCATCAAGTGTTTATTTTTGAGTTTAAGTATTTACCTGAAAATTCAGCTGTGACAGCTACGTCATTACTAGAGAGAGCTCAAGATCAGATCTTAGAGAAGAGATATGGAGCTATTGCAAATACACAAGTAAGAGCCTTTGCACTTTTGTATTCTCAAAAAGAAAAACAATTGACTTTAATGTCAGAAGTTAAGCTTGTAAATCCTTAAATCAAGTTTAAGCAAAGCTAAAAGGCTTATAGTGTATCTTGGACTTTGATGCCGAAAATTGGTTTGAAGAAAAGTTTTAGGATAGCCTAAAAAATAAAAAAAGCCTCACCAAAATCTTGGTGAGGTAACAACTATCTAAAAGAGAAACTATTTAAATTTAGCGGATATTCATAATTGAATCCATTGCTGTATTCTGAGTCTGTAAAGCTTGTGAGTTAGCTTGATAAGTACGTTGAGCAATGATTAAGTCAACTAATTCTGTTGCAAGCTCTACATTTGATAACTCTAAGTTTGCACCTTTGATGGCACCTGCCATACCAGTATTTGCTTCACAAGGTTGTACATCACCTGAGTTAATAGATTCCATCCATTGAGTATCACCAATCTTGATTAAACCTTGTGGGTTTTGGAAGTTAGCCATTGCAAGTTTAGTGATAGCCTTAGTAGTACCGTTAGAGTAAGCTGCTAGGATGATACCGTCTTCATTTACTGAAACGTTATCTAAAACACCAGTTGAGTAACCATCGTTAGTAACATTTGATACACTGAACTTTGAGCTACCATATTGGGTGAAATCAAGTTTGATGTTAACGTCTTGATCATCTGCTACAGCACCACCCATTGCAGCAACTAAGGTCTGAGTGCCACCTGGACGAGTGTGGTTAGAGTTAGCATTTGATAAGAAGATAGCTGATGGAACCAT
>JAEWPL010000289.1 GCA_023460615.1 Pseudomonadota bacterium
GACTTGATTTGAAAAACTCAGATCAACAAAACTCTTATATTCACTATCGTTTTGCCATTATTATTGTATTAGCAGTTAGTTTAATGGCATTAGATGTTCGCTCTAAAGTACTATCCAATTTTAGATATTACGTTGAGTCAGCTCTTTACCCTGTACTTGTCTTTGCTGATTCCCCTCACTATGTAAGTAAATTAGTATCTAGCCAATTTAAAAGTCACAGTGAATTATTAAAAGAGAATGAGCAGTTGTCCACAGAGAACTTCATGCAAAGAGCAGATATTCTAAGATTAAAAGATCTTGAATCTGAGAATGCAGCTTTACGTAGACTGTTAAATTCACCTGTAAGAAAAGATACTCAAAGATTATTTGCTGAAGTTATCGATGTAGATGTCGATCCATTTTTACGCAGAGTAATTGTAAACAGAGGTACTGAATCCTCTGTTCATGAAGGTATGCCGGTTATTACTGATGTAGGTCTAGTAGGTCAAGTAATGAACGTAAACTACAACTACTCAAGAGTACTTTTATTAACCGATCCAAGTTGTTCCATTCCTGTAATCGATGCAAGATCTAATGTAAGAGCAATTGCTACAGGAACTGGCTCTCAAGCTGAAATTGAAATCAATAATGTAGCGCGCTCTGCTGATATCAAAAAAGGAGATTTATTGCTAACCTCTGGTATCGGTGGTGTATATCCTAGGGGATATCCTGTAGCTACAGTTACCTCTGTTGGTATTTCAGATTCACAGCCTTTTGCTTCTATTAAAGCCAAACCATTAGTAGACACAGATAAGATGAGATTTGTGCTAATGTTTTGGAATAATGATAGTAGCTACAACGACAACTTTAACGAAAAAGCCAAGCCTTTGACTGACAATAAAGTGATATTACATCAGCAAAAGGTAAAAGATCTAATTAAAACCCTATCTGTAAAAGAAAGGAAAGAAGCTCATGATTAACAAGGAGAAAAATTCTTCTGCTCTAATTGTGCTAATACCAAGCTTATTAGTTGCACTAATTTTACAGATTGTACATTTACCAACTTTTTTATCTGATAATAGACCGGATCTGTTAACTTTAATCATTTTGTATTTTTCAATGACAAATAGAATAAAGTTATCTTTAGAATTAGCATTTTTGGTTGGTCTAACTGTAGATTTAATTACAGGATCTCCATTAGGCATTCACGTATTTACTATAGCTTTGCAAGTTTACCTAATTAGTTCTCAATTTAACTTTGCTAAATATAAAATCTATCAACAAGTATTGATCGTAGCTATTGTTAATTTGGTAACTAACTGCATTGCTTATTGGCTAGAACACCTCATTGGACAGAGATACTATGAAATCAACTTCTTGTATCCTGCTTTAATCACTGCTTTATGTTGGCCTTTGATTTATTTAGTCTTACAAATTCTCTGCGCCACTTTTTCTGTGGTTACTGAAAAAGATAATATTGACTAATCATGGCAAAGTTAATTCTTGCATCTGCATCTCCTAGAAGAAAAAATTATTTATCCTTCCTAGGTTTACCTTTTGAAATCTGTGTTCCTAATGTTGATGAAAGTCATCTTGATGGAGAATCACCTGAGGAACTCGTTTTAAGATTATCTAAATTGAAAGCGCATGCTGTAGCTAACAGTAAATCAGATTGTGTGGTTATAGCTGCCGATACCGTAGTTGCTATCGACAATTTGATTTTAGGAAAACCTAAAGATGATCATGATGCTTTTTTAATGCTTAAACGATTACAAGGTAAAACTCACACGGTATTAACTGGCACTACTATTGAAAGTAAGACTAAATGCAAAACTTTCTTAAGCAAAACTTTGGTTACCTTTGCTAGTATGTCTGATGAACTAATAAAGACTTATATAGCGTCAGGTGAATGCAAGGATAAAGCAGGTAGCTATGCTCTTCAAGGAATAGCAGCCATGTTTATCAAAAAAGTAGAAGGCTCTGTAAGTACCGTAGTAGGACTTCCTATTTGTGAGGTTAGAATAGCACTAGAAGAGTTTGGCATTACACCTATGCCTTTGGAAGAATAATATGAACACATTCGAAAAAGCAAAAAATATCTTTTGGTCTAACAATGATATCAATGATCAAACTATAACTGAAGCTCTAAACCTACTTACTAAAAGAAACATTGACTTTGGTGATATCTTTTTTGAAAGAGTTGTAAGCGAAGGCTTTAGCTTAGAAGAAGGTATTGTAAAAGGCGGATCTTTTAATATTTCACAAGGTGTTGGTGTAAGAGCAGTTATAGGTCCAAAAATAGGCTTTGCTTACTCTGATGTGCTTGACAAAAAATCACTACTTGAGTCTTGCAGTGCAGCTCATTCCATAAGCCAAGGACACAACTGTAATTGTGTTTGTATCAATAATAATGTAAAGAGCGTGTCTCCTCTTTATGTTGAAGATAATCCTATTGATTCTTTAAGTAGAGAACAAAAGGTGGCTATTCTTGAAACTTTAGATAAGTGTGCAAGAAGTTTAGATCCTAGAATTGTACAAGTAATAGCAAACTTATCCTGCGCTCACCGTACTACCCTTATCCTACCTACTGA
>JAEWPL010000290.1 GCA_023460615.1 Pseudomonadota bacterium
CAAAACACAGAGCAAGAGCTTGAACAGCAAATAGAAACTGCATCAAGTGATCGTAAATATAAACAGTGTGATCCTAAAGAGGTATTAGCAACTCGCACTGATGAAACCATAGACTCTACCACCACAGCTTTAAACCGTTGTGTAGAGCCTATCAGTAAACACAATAAGAGCTCCTACCAAAATGAAGGTGTGGTACAACGCCAGAATCATCGCTATGTATCTTTAAACGATAGTAGTGAAATCATTTCTATTCTAGAAATGGGTGACAAAGTCACCTATCAAAGACAATGCCCTGATTGTGGTCATGCATGCTCTTCTACAAGTAAGATAGAGCGTTATAACTCCACCACCGTTAAAGGTAATACTCAAGGTGATATTAAACAAAGTATCAGTGCAGTTTACACTTTTACTTGCTCTCATTGTGGTTGCAGTTTTGAGTTAAATCCAGCTTCTTTAACAGACTTTAAAGTTACCACTAAATTACCAGACATAAACACCAAAGAAACACCATCGGTACAAGATGTAGAAGCCAAAGTAAATGCACAAACCGCATCTATAAGCGACAATTTAGCCATTACCTCCCGACATGTAGAAGGTAAAGAAACAGCATGTAGGCAGGATGTAGAAGGTATAGCAAATGCAACTACAGTTAAAAAGCAGGCTGCTGACTACAAGCAAGAAAACAAGCTTCGCCAAAAAGCTCGTAAAGAGAGTTTTAATGAAATTAAATCCTCTGACAACATCTTTACCCGTGAGGTTAAGCTTGAGGATTTACTCATGGATGGACCAAATGGACAGAAGGTTATAAATCCGCTTACCTTTAGTCGTATTGCTGATGCATATGCTCAATTACCGGTATTTCTAAAGAGCCAAATCTCTACTGGTGTAGCTGTAAGTGCTACCTCATTATTTGGTCAAATAGGTGCACCTAAAAATAGAGTCTACAACTTCTATCAAGGTCATGGTCTAGAGCTTACCAAAGAGCAATGGATTGCTACTATCAATGCTATCTGTAGAGCTTTCTGTAGTAATGTAAGTGCACAAATCAAACTAGATATTCTAAAACAGTGTAAATCTATATTGATGGATGAGTCTACCTTACTAGTACGTGAGTATGCAGCTCATTCAAAGTCAAAGACTAAGAAGTCTCAACTATGGGTAATGTCTAGCGGTTGGGGAAGCTCTTATAAAGCTCAATGGTTTACGGTAACTAATAACCGTAGTGCACAAACAGTCATTGATGTATTTGACGATCCTGAAATTCAAAATGACAAACATAAACTCAAGGTTGAATACCTAACCACCGACGGTTATGTAGGTTACACCAAAACAATAAAGGTTCTAAAAGAGCAAGGTATCAATATAACCAGCACCCGTTGCTTATGCCATGCTAGACGTCCTTTACATCGTTATCTCAAGGATAGTGGTCTACTTAAGATCTACAACCTCTATCTACTACCTAAAGGTAGTAAGTTTAGTGACTTTAAAAAGAATTTAACCACCTATTTAAAATCACCAACTGATAGAGAGCTTACAGCTAAAGATCGTGACTTATTGATTATCTACTACTTAATCAACTCTCTGTTTGTGGTTGATTCAAGTATCGTGTTCAAACACAGCTTTGATTGCACAACAGAAAAGTTTAAACAAGAACTACAAGAAGCTAGAACTAATAGCTCACGTACCATTGTAAATGCCTTATTTGACGCAATTAGAGTGTTTGTAGCTAATAATCCAAACCTCTTTGACACCAAATTATGTAATGGAACTCTTAAGTACAAGCCTATCAAGTTCTATCCTGAAGCTAAGGCTTTATTCTACCTTTTAAGTTATGAGAAAGAGCTTAAGGAGTTTATCAACTCTCCTGAAATTGAGCTTACTCAATCTAGTTGTGAAAGAGCTTTAAAACTAGGCATTTGCTCAAGAAAAGCCTTTATGTTTATTGATTCAATCGATGGCTCTAATGCTTTTGCTGATATACAGACTATTGTTAACACCTGCATTAGTAACGGCATTAGTGTTGACAATTATCTAACCTGGTTAATTGCAAATCAAAAGTACAGATTAAGCTTACTAGAAGCTCAAGGTCACAGCGATCCTACCTTCTACAGTATGCCAAGAAAGAAATCTAAAAAGGTAGAGGTTAAAGACGAGAACGGTAAAACAAAGCAAGTATCAGTGTCTGTTCCTATGTATGAACAAACCTTATGCTATGACAAGATTGACGTCAGTGATTTAACCCCTTACGCCTACTTGCAATACTTACAATCTGCTTTTAATTCAAAATAAGTTGTTGTTGGTTAACGTAGCGCTACAAGCATTTATTCCTCATTCCATTTTCTAAGGTAGCATCGCATGCTGATGCTGTCTTAGAAAAGTAAGCCAAACCTCTAATCCATTAAATCTAACGCTTCCTCACCAAATTTAAGCTAGCATCTTTGGTAAATATGTTCAGATCTATTAAATCAGAGCCCTAAGCTAAATAACTTTAGCTTCTGGGTATTGTAGCAATTTATAATTAAAGATCCGTGGGGGTAAAAAATTCGCAGTTACGGATTACATGGCTTTGTACGATAGGTACATGCTTGACGATGAAGGATCTCAAGACGTCTGTCCTGAAGATGTCGATATCGACTAAGTTGCTATAGTGCAGCCTGCGCAGTTCACTGCACTTGTAGCAATCTATACCATTTCCAAAGCTCATAAAACCACCTATACATCAGTACCAACAACAGGTACTTCATACGGTGGTCATTTTATAAAATTGATTCTGAAACTTTTAGTGTCTATATGATGACCGAGAGTATGTCAAGCGCACTTTGCAAATAATTTAAACTTTTTTGTAAAGCTAATCTATTCTTTTATCTTTCTGATATTTAAGCACTTTT
>JAEWPL010000291.1 GCA_023460615.1 Pseudomonadota bacterium
GCATTACCAAAAGCCTTACCAGGTTCTTCAGTGGTATTATCGAGGTTGTACTGACGCTCTTCACCTTGACAAATAACAATAATCAAAGGTATACATAACACAGAGGCACATACGAATGATAAAATTGCTTTGAAGTAATTCATTATCCTATTAACCAAAAAAGAAAAGTGATCGTTATCACAGATATTGGGTTTATTATAACAATTTTTTTATTAAAGTAAATAAATTTTGTGAAGTATATCAAATGTGCACCGTAACATTTTACGGCACATATTACTTTTTAGCACTTTTAAAAAATCATATTTATTTGATTTATAAGTATTTAATCTATTATTTTACTGCAAAACATCGTTAACATTTTTACAAACAAATTTTGTAAAAAAATTGTAAAGGAAAGATTATGAGTTTTATTTTTGACCACCACGAAATCAAAACTGATGATGAAGGGTACTTGTTAGATGAGAATGATTGGTCAGAGGATTTGATGCACTATATGGCGTCTCTAGAAGGTTTAACCTTAACTGAAGATCATATAACCGTGATTAAAACCATCCAAGAATACTTTAACACCTATGCAACTACCCCACCTATTCGTAGTTTAATCAAGATCTTAAAGACTAAAGGTTTTGATAACCTTGCTAATTCCATTACACTAGCAAAGCTATTTCCAAATGGAGCTGCCAAAAGTGGGGCTAAATTTGCAGGACTTAAAAAGCCGATTAAGTGTATTTAAGGACTAGGTGAATTTAAGGAAAGGTTCAAAAAATGGTGGCGGTTGCCACCATTTTTATTGTAAATTTAAGCTTTAGTAAAATCAGCTAAAGCTTTGTCTAAGAGGTTTATTGCTCTATCAAGCATAGATTTTTTGATATTTAAAGCAGGTGCTAATCTTAAAACATCTCCATGAGCGGTTAAGGTTAGTAACTTGTGCTTAAAGCAAAGCTTTTGAAGTTCTGAGGATTTACCATGGTACTTGTCATTTAATACTAGACCTAGTAACAGACCTTCACCACGTACTTCACTGAAAACGTGATATTTCTCATTAAGCTTAGCAACTGCTGCTTTGATATAAGCACCCTTTTGCTTTACTCCCTCTAAAAACTCTTTAGTAGATACTTTATCAACTACATAAGAGCCTACAGAGCAAGCTAGTGCATTACCACCAAAAGTTGAACCGTGAGTACCTGGCACAAAGTGCTTTGCAAATTTGTCATAGGTTAATACGGCACCAATTGGTAAACCTGATGCTAAACCTTTTGCTGAAGTTAAAATATCAGGCTTTACTGGAGTTTGCTCATAAGCGTAGAAAGTACCAGATCTTGCAACACCAGTTTGAACTTCATCAAAGATTAAAGCAGCATTAAACTTATCACACAAAGCACGAACTTCTTTTAAGAACTCGTCATCAGCCTTGATGATACCGCCCTCACCTTGAATAGGCTCAAGAATAACCGCGCAAGTCTTATCACTAATAGTTTTCTTAAAAGTCTCTACATCATTGTAAGGAATGTGAGTGATAGCAGCAGGCTTTGGACCAAAACCATCTGAGTAGGAGTCTTGACCACCTACAGTTACGGAGAAAAAGGTTCTACCATGGAAGCTGTTTACAAAAGAAATGATCTCGTTTTTCTGCTCACCGTACTCATCAAAAGCCACTCTACGAGCAAGCTTTAAAGCAGTCTCATTAGCCTCTGCACCAGAATTTACAAAGAATACTTTTTCAAACTTGGTTAAATTAACTAATTTTTTAGCTAAGGTTAAAGTGTACTCGTTGCAAAAAATGTTACTTACATGAATTAAATTCTTAACAGTCTTTTTAATTACTTTCTGTACTCCATTAGGAGTGTGACCTAAGCAATTAACTGCAATACCTGAGGTTAAATCTACATATTCATTGCCTTCATTATCATAAACTAAGGCACCATGAGCTTTTTTAATCACCATGTTCATTGGGTTGTAACATGGGAACATAACCTCATCAAAGGTTTTTCTTGTGATCTTCATTTTTATTTATGATCCTTCATATTATAGATGTATGCCACTTCGTCACATTTGTCTTTGTTAGGACAATTCTCACAGTCCTTTAAGATCTTCTCAGGCAAAGCTTCAATAACGGTCTTTTGAAAACCTACTCTTGAGAAAAACTCTGGGCTTCTAGTTAAAACAAACACACGGTCAATGTACATCTTAGCAGCACGCTTTAGTAAGTAATTTACAATAGCTCTGCCCTGACCTTGTCTTTGAATGACAGGAGATACACCAAGCGATCTGATTTCAGCTAAACCTGAATCATATACATATAGACAAGCGCAACCTACTACCTGTTTATCCTTTACACAAACAGCAAAAGTTTGAATACCACGGATGATATCATTACGTTTTCTTGGTAGATTTTGACCTTTCTTAGCCCAATACTCGATCATCTCCATTAAGGAATCGACATCGGCTAAAGTAGCTTGACGAATAGTAAAATTAGCTTTCTCTTGTTTTAAGAAAACCTGATTTAAAGTTACTAAAGCCTCAGTAATTTTATTTACTTCTTCTCTAGTGATTTTCTCTTGACCATAAAGCTCGTTAACTTTATCGAAAACTTCTTCTAAAGTGTTTTGCTTTAACTCATCTAATAAAACAAAAGATGATTCTGAACTGATTGGAGGCATACCCTTTCTCCACGGTTAAAAATAAATAGTTAAAAATGTTTTGG
>JAEWPL010000292.1 GCA_023460615.1 Pseudomonadota bacterium
TAGCTGTCATAACTAACTTATATCCTAAAATATCAGTTCTTAAGATAATTATAAACTGACTACTCTCCATGCAAGCCATGGAGGTTCTTACCTGATGACATTCTGCTGTAAACTTACATCATTTTCAGACTTGGGTATTACAGTCTTACTGTCAGAGCAGAGAACTTAACAACCGTGCAGTCTACTGACCACATCTGCGCTGTTTAAAGGCGCGGATTGTATTCGAGATAATTCTCAGGAGGCGTACGTCAGTCCCCCTAGTGTTTTTAGTAGCTACCACCTAATCGCTGTTAGCTACTTTGATTTGCACATTTTTAAATTTGGATTTAGCTATTATTAACTAAATCTAAATTAACAAGATTTGTTGATAGTATATAATATTTATTTGTTATTGTAAACTGTTCATTTGGGGCTTTGCCACTGATCTGTAACAATAATTTTTATCATTCTTAGCTAGTAATAGATTTAACATTAATTATTTCAATACTGTTTATTAAATCAGAAATTACGTATTTTCTCAGAATAGCATTCACAAGCAATTGTTGTTGCTAACAGTACAAATTGAAAACACAATTTTAGAAACAGAATCAAGTTCATGGACTTGTTTCTCTAGAGCTTATGAGAGCTTATGAGAACTTAAATAGAAGAGTTTTTAATTAGGCACTACCTAAAGATAGTGCCTTTATTTTTGCAACTAAACTTTGTCTAGTGCTCTATCAAGATCAGCAATCACATCATTTACATCTTCAAGACCAACAGATAGTCTTACAAGACCAGGCAATACACCGCACTCTTCTAATTGAGCATCAGTTAATTGTCTGTGAGTTGAGGTTGCTGGGTGTAGTAAACAAGTTCTAATATCAGCAACATGAACTTCAGGGGATGCTAATTGTACGTTGTCAATAAAGCGTGCACCTGCATCACGACCGCCCTTTAGAACTAGTGATAATACACCTGAGCATAAGCCGTCTTTTAGATATTTCTGACCTAACTTGTAGTAAGGATCATCCTCTAAACCTGGGTAAATTACCTTCTCAATCTTTGGATGGTTCTTTAAGTGCTTAGCTACGATTAAAGCATTGTGAGAATGCTGTCTAATTCTTAATGGTAAAGTCTCAATACCAAGATTTAGATAGAAAGCACCTTGAGCTGTTTGACAGCAGCCAAGATCACGCATGATCTGTACACGAGCTTTAACAATAAAAGCTTGATTGCCAAAAGCTTGAGTATAAATTAAGCCGTGATAAGAGTCATCAGGAGTTGTAAACTCTGGGAATTTTGAGGATTTAGCCCAGTCAAATTTACCACTATCAACAACTACACCACCTACTTGAACAGCATGACCATCTAAGAACTTAGTGGTTGAATGCACAACAATGTCAGCACCAAAATCAAATGGCTTACATAGAATTGGGGTTGCAAAAGTGTTATCAATGATAAGTGGGATCTCATGCTTATGAGCTAAAGCTGCAAAACGAGAAATATCAAATACAGTTAAAGCTGGATTTGCGATGGTCTCACCGAAAATAGCTTTGGTATTTGGATAAATTCTCTTTGCAATTTCTTCATCAGATTCACTCTGCTCAAAGAAATCTACTTCAATACCCATGCGCTTGAAGGTAACTGCCATTAGATTGAAAGTACCACCGTAAACAGAAGCACTACATAGGATTCTGTCACCAGCTTTAGCGATAGTAAGTACAGAGGTTAAGGTAGCAGCCTGACCTGAGGAGGTTAGCATTGCACCTACACCACCTTCTAGTGCAGCAATCTTCTCTTCTACGTGACCACAAGTAGGATTACCTAATCTTGTGTAGAAGTAATTAGCAGTTTTTAAATCGAATAAATCAGCAATGTCTTTAGTGGTATCGTATCTGAAGGTAGTGCTCTGCACGATTGGCATTACACGAGGACCTGCGTTCTCAGGGGTATAACCAGCATGTAGACATAATGATTCGTCTTTCATAAATTCTCCTTAAAGTGAAAACAAAAGAGCTGTTGGATCTCTTTTTATCCTATCTTACCTTTAAGGTCTGACTTCCTTTGGTAATGGGAAGCTCTTTTCTTTTAGGTCACTACCAACTTCGACGATATCGGTAGCGCCATTTTTTTGTAAAAATTCTAAAATATCTTTAACGATGTATTCAGGAGCAGAAGCGCCAGCACTTACGCCCACTTTTGATACATCACTTAACCATTCTAGATCAATATCACCACTATCATCAACCAAGTAAGCTTTTGCACCATTTGCGTCAGCTACTTCTTTTAAGCGGTTGGAATTTGAGGAATTTTTGCTACCTGCAATTAACACCACATCGCTCATCTTTGCTAGTTGCTTAATAGCATCTTGTCTTACTTGAGTGGCTCTGCAAGTATCATCCTCTTGGGACCTTGGATGTTTGGGTATTTTGCACGTAGCTCTTTGATAACTTGAGCAGTTTCGTCTACTGATAAAGTAGTTTGGGTTGCAAAAAAGCTATTATTTCCATCAATAGCTAAAGTGTCCACATCCTCTTTAGTGATAATAACGTGAACTTTTTTAGGATCGCCTAAATATTGACCTACAGTACCTAAAACCTCTTGATGACCTTTATGACCTATCACTACAGCATCTTTTTGCTCTTTTGAAGCACGGTTCATCTTAATATGAATACCAGTAACCACAGGACAGGTAGCATCAATGATTTGTAAACGCTTTTGCTCTGCTTTAAAAAAGGTATCTTGACCAACACCATGGGCTGAAAAGATTATGACACTTCCATTAGGAACTGCATCTAGATCTTCAACAAAAATAGCACCTTTGAGTTTAAGATCTTCAACTACATGTTTGTTATGTACTACCTCATGCAGTACATAAACTTTATGAGCGCCATACTTTTCAAGAGCTAATTCCACAGTAGCAATAGCTCTGTTTACACCAGCACAGGTACCACGGGATTTTGCTAAATAGACAGAAAAGCTCACTATTTGTTACCCTTTTGCTCTTTGCCAAACAAACCAATTACAACTAATAAAAAGGCACCAGTGCAGACAGCAATATCGGCTACATTAAAAGCAGGATAGTAGTATTGGAAAGAGTCTGTTTTAATGTAAAACAATAAAAAGTCTACAACATAGGAAAGTACAAGACGATCAATTAGATTTCCTAAAGCACCACCTAGTACTAAGGCAATAGCTAAATTAGTCCAGATCTTTTGTTTGTGGGTTCTTAAAATAGCTATAAACAGTACAATACTAATCAAAGCAGCTACTGCAATAAAAAAGTAGCGTTGCCAACCTGGTTGAGAGGCTAAAAAGCTAAAAGCTGCACCTTGATTGTGGACATGTACAATAGAAAAGAACGAAGTAACATGAAAGGCCACTGAATTAACAGGATAATTGGCCATGATTAGATACTTCGTTACTTGATCTAGTACGATAACAAGCAAGCTCCATAAGAGGAACTTGCTGCCATTTGGTTTTACGATAAAGGACATATTAAGCAAAGTGTCTTGTTTCACCTTGAGTCTTAATGTTCTCTACGCAACGAGAGCATAGACCAGGATACTCAGGATCACTGTCAACATCATCCTCATAGTGCCAGCAACGCTCGCACTTCTTAGCTTGAGACTTAGTTACAGTGAAGGCACAATCTAAAGTCTCAGACTTAATAGCATCAGCTGGAGCCTCTGCATCAGATACGATAGCTTTTGAGGTAATTAGCACGAAGCGTAATTCATTCTCAAGCTTTCTTAAGTCCTCAAGTAATTGACCTTTAGTGTAGATATTTACTACAGCCTCTAGAGAACCACCGATTACACCATTGTTACGAGCAGTTTCAATTGCCTTGTTAGCTTCATTTCTGAAGGTTAACATTCTCTGCCAGAACTCTGAGTTAAATACTGATGACTCATCTAACTTCTCTAACTTGTCATACCAGAACTGAGTAAATACAAACTCATCACGCTTGCCTGGAATTTGTTCCCAAGCTTCTTGAGCTGTGAAAGATAGAATTGGAGCAATCCAACGAACTAAAGCTTCAGCAATCTTGTATAAAGCAGTTTGGCAAGAACGACGAGCTGCACTGTTATCTTTAGCGGTGTACTGTCTATCCTTGATGATATCAAGATAGAAAGAGCCAAGCTCAATTGAGCAGAAGTTCATCAAGATTTGTACTACTTTGTGGAAATCGTAATCGTCGTAGCACTTAATCAATTCTTGTTGAGTGTTATATGCTAAAGATACTGCCCACTTATCAAGCTCTACCATATTCTTAAACTCAACCATATCGGTCTCAGGGTTGAAGCCATTTAAGTTTGCAAGTAAGAAACGGATAGTATTACGTACACGACGGTAAGCATCAGCAGAACGCTTGAAGATCTCATGAGATACAGCCATATCGCCTGTATAGTCATTTGAAGCAATCCATAGACGTAATACATCAGCACCTAGCTTATCGATAATCTCCTGAGGTGCAATTACGTTGCCTAATGACTTAGACATCTTGCGACCTTGACCATCAACGGTAAAGCCGTGAGTTAATACTTGCTTGTATGGAGCTTTGTCTTTAGCTGCAATAGATAGCATTAAAGATGACATGAACCAACCACGGTGTTGATCTGAACCTTCAAGGTAAAGATCAGCGCTATGACCTTTGAACTCAGGACGCTTATCTACAACAGAGAATTGAGTTGAACCAGAATCAAACCATACATCTAGAGTATTAGGATCTTTGTGGTATAACTTAGCTTCTTCAGCACCTACTAATTCTTCAACGCTGATATCCCACCAAGCTTGAATACCGTTCTTCTCAACAGCTTTAGCTACCTTTTCAATGATCTCAGGAGTCTTAGGGTGGATTTCACCAGTTTCATTGTTAATCAATACAGCACATGGCATACCCCAAGTTCTTTGACGGGAAATACACCAGTCAGTACGCTGTTTAACCATAGCTTCGATACGGTTTTGACCCCAAGCTGGGATCCAACGTACCCCCTTGATCTCCTCTAAAGCTCTTGAACGAAGACCTTTGTTATCCATGGAGATAAACCACTGAGAAGTAGCACGGAAGATAACAGGAGTCTTGTGACGCCAGCAGTGTGGATAGCTGTGAGTGATAGGCTTTGATTTTACTAAAGCGCCTTTATCCACTAGCACTTTAATTACATTAGGATTTGCCTTAAGTACGTTTTGACCTGCAAAATACTCTACATCATCTTTAAAGCAACCATCAGGACCTACTGGATTAAAGATTTCTAGACCATATTTTACAGATACGTTATAGTCATCTAAACCGTGACCACCAGCAGTGTGAACGCAACCGGTACCAGCTTCTAGAGTTACGTGAGCACCTAAAATTACAGGTACAGTAAAATCTAAGAATGGGTGAGCAAAACGTTGTAGCTCTAAATCCTTACCTGATACTTCCTCACCTAATAAAGAGTAGTCTGTAATATCGCACTCTTTCATCACGGTTTCTACAAGATCAGTTGCAAGAATAAATCTCTCATCACCCTTTTGGGTCTTAACTTGAACTAAGCTGTACTTTAATTGCTCGTTTACACAGATAGCTCTGTTAGCAGGTAAAGTCCATGGAGTAGTAGTCCAAATTACGCAGGAGATAGGACCTGTACCTTGACCTTGAGCCTTAAAGGTTGCTAAAACTTTCTCATCATCAGTTGAAGCAAAACGTACATAGATAGAATCAGATTTTACATCTGCATACTCTACCTCAGCTTCAGCTAAAGCTGATTGACAGTCCATACACCAGTAAACTGGTTTTAGACCACGCACGAAGTGTCCGTTTGCAATAACCTTACCTAAAGCACGTAGGGTATCAGCCTCAGTTTGATAATTCATAGTTAAATATGGATTATCCCAATCACCTAGTACACCTAATCTCTTAAAGTCTTTTCTTTGGCCGTCAACTTGGCTTTGGGCGTATTTGCGACACTCTTGTCTAAATTGAGCTGCATCAACCTTAACGCCTGGCTTACCAACTAAACCTTCAACTTTAACTTCAATTGGAAGACCGTGACAGTCCCAACCTGGGATATATGGAGCATCAAAGCCAGATAAAGTCTTTGACTTTACAATAATGTCCTTTAAAACCTTATTGATAGCGTGACCAATATGAATATTACCGTTTGCATATGGAGGACCATCGTGCAAAATAAACATGTTAGCGCCAGCTCTAGCAGTGCGGATCTTTTTGTATAAATCTCGCTTTTCCCAGTCTTGTAACATACCAGGCTCGCGTTGAGCTAAATTACCACGCATAGGGAACGCAGTATCCGGAAGATTTAAAGTACTTTTGTAATCAGCCATATTTGTCTACCAAACAACAATTAAAATTCAGCTAATGGATGCTTATCAAAAAACTCTTTTGCACAATTTCTATCGTGTAAAAGTTGCTCTTTTAGCACCTCAAGATTATTAAACTTAACTTCATCTCTAATTTTTTCAATAAAGAACACTCTAATACTTTGAGCATATAAATCTTTATTAAAATCAAAGAGATTTACCTCAAGTAAAGCATTTTTTTGACCTGTAACTACCGTAGGTCTGTAACCTACATTAGCCATGCCATTATAGATGCCTCTTTTAGTTAAAACTTTTACCGCATAAACTCCTGTCAAAGGAGTTACTTTACGATTGATATTTACATTTGCAGTAGGAAAACCTAAAGTTCTGCCAATTTGATTACCATGCACTACAATCCCTGACATAGAATAGTATCTGCCTAAAGCTTGTTTTGCTAAATCTAATTGACCTTTTGATAGGTACTCTCTAATTTTAGTACTAGAGATCCTTTCGTTATTTAAAAGCACCCCATCAATGGCAGATGCCTCAATTCCTACTGTAGCTCCAACTCTTTTAATATCCTCAATGGTATAGGCTCCCCCTTTGCCAAAAGTAAACAAAGAGCCTACGGTGACACTTTTAACACCAAGTTTATCGTGTAACAAACCAATTACATATTGATTTGGATCCATGGAGGCAAAAGATTGGTTAAATTTCATGCAAAAAACTAACTTAACCCCTAACACTTCAAGAGCTTGCAATTTATCGCGTAAAGAATAAATTCTAGCAGGGTGTTTATCTTTAGAGAAAAACTCTAAAGGTTGAGGTTCAAAGATCATGACACTAGGTACTAAGTTTTTTTCCCTAGCCTTTTGTTTCATGCACTCAATAACCGCTTGATGTCCTTTATGTAATCCATCGAAATTACCAATAGCAATCGCTACACCGTTAGGTGTCCCCTTAAAATCACTAAGGCAGCGGATTAAACGCATTGATAAGTCCAAAATTACTAAAAAACAAATTATCTAAAAAACGATAATTAACATCGATTAAATTAGCTAATTATATAATAAAAACGTGAATTCTGACACGCTTTTATCACATCAAATAAAGTACTTAATAATCAAATATTTAGATAATAATTTCAGTTATTACTATTGTTTTTAGTAAAACTAATGTAAAATATCGCGCAAATTCTTAGTATTTTGCTTTCAAATTATTATAAAAGTTGGTAGAATACTGCGATTATTATGTGCCACATCATGACGGAAAGTGGCAGTTTTTTTTAGGAATTCAGGAGCTATTTGTGCCTAATATTAAGTCTGCAAAGAAGCGCGTTGTTTTAGCTGAAAAGTCACGTCAGCGTAATGTTGCTGCACGTTCAAAGATGCGCACTCTAATCAAGAATGTAATCAAAGCTGTTGAAGCTGGTAACAAAGAGTCTGCAAAGGCAGCTTTTGCTGTTGCAGAGCCAGTTCTAGATAGAGCAGCTTGCAAAGGTTTAGTTCACAAGAACAAAGTTGCACGTCATAAGAGCAACTTAGCAGCTTTAATCAAAGCTATGAACTAATCTTCAAAAAGATTATAAGAAAACCTCGCAGATGCGAGGTTTTTTATTGTCAAATGGACACAAAAAAGCCTAACTTTAAGTTAGGCGTTTTAGTTTATTGAGCTTTAACTTCGTTAACTAACTCTTTACCATCGTAGAAATCCTTTGCATTTTGCAAGGTGGTAGTTACGATGTTGGTCATAGCTTCATGAGTAAAGAAAGCTTGGTGAGAAGTAATTAACACATTGTTTAAGCTCATTAAGCTTCTTAGATTGTCATCTTCAATGATGTTATCTGATCTGTCTTGATAGAAGTAGTCGTGCTCTTCTTCATAAACATCTAGACCTGCTGCACCTACTTGACCTGACTTTAGAGCTTCAACAAGATCTCCAGAGTTGATAAGTGGACCACGACCAGTATTGATGATCATGACACCCTTTTTCATCTTAGCAATAGACTCTTTGTTGATTAAGTATCTATTGTCAGCTGTTAATGGGCAATTTAAAGAAATGATATCTGCATTCTTATATAACTCATCTAAAGTTACATACTTAATACCAGATTTCTTTTCGTATTCTTTATCTTCAAAAACATCGTAAGCTAGAACTTTTAAACCAAAGCCTTGTAAGATGCCGATTAGAACTCTAGCAATTTTACCAGTACCGATTACACCTGCAGTCTTACCGTATAGATCAAAGCCCATTAAACCGTGAAGGGCAAAGTTACCATCACGAGTTCTTGTATAAGCACGGTGAGTTTTACGATTTAAAGTTAGGATTAAAGCTACTACGTGCTCAGCAATAGCATGAGGGGAATAAGCAGGAACTCTAACTACACGAATACCTAATTCTTTAGCAGCTTGCAAATCAACATTGTTGAAACCTGCGCAACGTAAAGCTAGTAATTGCACGCCATTTGCTTTTAGTTTTTCTAAAACTGCTCTGTCTGCTCTATCGTTCACGAAGATACAAACTGCAACAGCACCATGGGTTTCATCAGCATTATTGATATCTAAGAAACTGCGGTGATAAATTAGTTCAAAATTAAAATTTGAGCTTTTATTGATATCGGTAAAGGCATGACGATCATAACTGTGAGTTCCGAAGAACACTATCTTGTTATTCATATAATCCTCAATCAAGATTGTCTGTAGTAGCAAAAACTGTATTTTTTTAAGTGTTATAAGCATACATCATTTTGACTGCAATATTTGATCTATATCAAACTTTTTTTGTAGTTTGAAAAATTCTGTCGACCGTAAATCCTTTTTTAATGCGCTTTAGAGCTAAAGGCTACCTTTGTATTAAATAAATTTAATCACTCATCCTCTAGATAAGATATAGCTCAAAAACTTTACAAATTGTGCGCCACCTTAAGTACTTACATGGCATAATAGTTCTAACTTACAAAATAACTAATTTAGGATGTAAACTATGAACATCTTATTATTGTCATCAGAAGTTGCAGGTATCATTAAATCTGGAGGTTTAGCTGATGTTGCTAAAGCTCTTCCTGTGCAACTACAAGCAGAAGGTCATGATGTACGAGTAGTAATGCCATGCTACACTTGTATTGAAGGCTATGAGAATTTCCCTGTTATAGGTCAAGGAGTGCTAAATGAGAGCTCCTCTGACGAATCGATAAAAATCCCTTACACTATTAGAAAAACCTACATCAATAAGATTGTTGAAGTATGGTTAATCGACTGTAAGCGCTACTTTGATAGAACCTCAATGTATGGCGACAACAACCAAGCTTATGGTGATAATGGCGAGAGATTTGCTTTCTTTGCAGCAGCAGCTTTAGATGCTTGCACAAGAGTAAATTACTGGTTTGACATTTTGCATTGCAATGATTGGCATACTGGTATTGCACCTATGCTACTGCGCATTAAATATGCAAAAGATCCTTATTTAAGTAAGGCTCGCTCTGTACTTACTATCCACAATGGATCTTTCCAAGGCGCCTTTGACCGCTCACAGATTAGAATGCTCCCTGAGATTAAAGACATTTACAACGATAAAATCACTCAAGGCTCCTACATTAACTTCTTAAAATGTGGTGTCTTTTATGCTGACAAGATAAATACCGTAAGCCCTGGCTATGCTAAAGAGCTTACAACCTATTTAGGTGGTCATGGTATGACTCAAAACTACCTAGATAGACAGCAGGATTTGTCTGGTATTGTAAATGGTTGTGACTACTCTGATTGGGATCCTAAGACCGATCAATTATTAAGAATTAGATACGATTTAGAGAGTATCGATCAAAAGGTTTTAGGTAAATACCTACTCCAAAGAAAACTTGGCTTTGAAATGGGTGATACTCCATTATATGGTATGGTAGCAAGACTTACCGATCAAAAAGGTATTGGTCTTTTAATTCCTATTCTAGATAGATTCTTAGAGCATAAAGTTCAGGTAGTAATTGAAGGTACGGGTGATCCTGCGCTTCAAAATGCAATTGCACAAATTGCTCAGCGTCATCCTGGTAAAATGGTATTCCAGCCTGTTTACAATAATGTGCTTGCTCATCAAATTGAAGCTGCAGCAGATTTCTTCTTGATGCCATCAATTTTTGAGCCTTGTGGATTAAATCAAATCTACTCTCTTGCTTATGGCACTTTACCTATTGTGCGTGCCGTAGGTGGTCTTAAAGATACTGTTATAGACTACGATCAAGACAAAGCTAATGGTACAGGCTTTATCTTCTACGATCCTAACTCTGAGGAGTTACTATCCTGTCTTCGTCGTACTTTAATTCTTTATCTTGAAGATCCTAATGAATTAAAACGCATTAGACACAATGCTATGAAGGTAAGATTTAATTGGTCTGATTCCTGCCAGAAATATATTGAACTGTATAAGAGTGCTTTAAAAAAGCCTGCTTGGCAGTAATTAGAATTTGAACCATGGTAAATACCTCCTTTGGTGTGTGGAGTGCACTCCAATAGGAGGTATTTTTATTTAAAAGAAATCTCCTTAAGTTTGCATAAACATAGATAAAAAGCATGCACTCATTACAAAAGCATTTTTCTGATTATTGGAAGATAGGCATTGGTCTGCAAAAAGTCGACAACCGAAACTGTTCAAATTACTTAATTGAAATAGCAAACCAACAAATTCAAGGAAAGCTTACAATTGATGATGCTTTAAAACAGATTTATTTGCACTACCAAGATGATAGAAAAGTCAACTATCAAAAAGAAGCTGATATTGTAGCTTCAAGAATTGTAAAGCTTTTAAGTGAGGAGAATTTTACTTTTGAGATTAAAGAACTCTTATCCATCCATAAAGCTTTATTTGAAGGCATACTTGCTTGCAATGAAGCTGGTGCCTTTCGAGAATTTAATATTGATAATTTGCTTAATATCTAAAGTTTAAATTTTAATTAAGTTTAATTAGGTTGTTTTAGGTTGATAATATTGTAGGCTACAACTTCCAAGGTGCAAAGCCGTTATTAGTAGCAATTTGAAGTAAAGGTGACAAGGTACTATCTAATGCCTTTACAAAGTCGTGATTTGAGTAGGCTAAAACCTTTTTAAATTGCCCCTGACCTAAATTGCTATATTCCCCTATAAAGTCTTTATTAAGCGAAAGTTTTCCTATCTTTACATTTTGTAGGATATCAAAATGGAGTTCGGCAAGTTCCTCAATCAAATCATGTGGTGGTAAGAGATTAGACTTTTGAGAATTGGTTGCAGTATCAATAGGTGCTAAATTGTAAATCAGATCATTTAGCATAAAAGACCATGGTATAAAATGATCAATAGCATAGTCATTAGGCGTTAACACTACTCTTGAGTAGATTGATTCTATCTTATCGCCGTGGAGCTTAAAGTAGCTGTTAAATAGCTCTTTTTGAGCTTTTAAGGAGCTGCGCTCTGTATCTTTAATTAGCTTTTGAGCAATATTTGGAACACCTTGATTGCGCTTTTCTAAAAACAACGTTAAATGATAGTAAGCATAGCTTTTGATAATAGAACTATAAGTACAAAAGTAGCTGATAAAATCCTGATTTAGCTTAAGGTAAGAATTTTTTCTACTCTTATAAAGTAAATATGGACCTTGATTGTTTAAAGCATTAGAAAAGAATTCTTGGTAGGTAGCAGAGGTTGCTCTAGAGTTAAACTTAAGCGTTGGTGATTTTATATACCAAGGACTTAAAAAACGCTCAGGTACGTAAACTAACAGAGCATTGACGATTTTGCTAACTTCCTTTTGTGTTAACTTTTGTGTTAAGGCTGCTTTAACTTGCTGTTTAAAGTCATTAGGACTTATAGTTATAGGAAGCTGTAATAGTGTTACTAGTTCTTGCACGCCTTGTGACAATTTGTCATTAAAGCCAAAGTTTAGCTTAAAGTATACAGTTGGATACAAGGCAAGAGAGAGCATGTTAATGGAAAGATCAGTAAGTAACATCTCAGCTGTTAAAGACTTATTAGTCTTTTGCCTTTGCTCAAGTTCATCAATAATTGCTAAAAGCCAATAGAACTTATAACTTAAAGTAACCTTACCACTATCAAAAATGGAATTAAGTTTCCTTAAATTGTCATTATTAGTAACTGGCAAATTAACCATTTTACGCATTCCTTTTTTAGTAAGGATGCCAATCTAAAGTCGTGATAGGGGTGTTAGATTTAAGCACACCATTATCATCATCTGTAGTGCTTTGCTCTTGATTACTTTCCTCTTTAAAGTAAAAAGCCTTAGCACGAGCGTTTGACAATTTGTCTTTATAATCTTTAATGGCAATACCGCGACGAAGTTGAATACCACCAATTAAGATTTGCGAGACTAAAAGTAGTGAAATTCGAGAGGACATGAGACTATCAATATTTAAATAATCATGCTCTTCAACAGCTAAAGATAAGGAGGTAGCTTTTGATAGTTTAGTCTCTTTAGGACAAATAGAGACAGTGATAGCACCTGTGTTATCAGTAGCTTGCAGAGCTTCAATAAGATCAATTTCCTCACCGTTTGCGGAGATGCATAAAGCTACATCAGAAACTCTTAAAGTAGCTAAAGCTAAGCTCATAGCTTGTTTATCAGTATAAAGCTCGGTTGCAAAGCCTAAATTGAGCATGCGGTTTTGAAAATCTACACCAACAAAAGTATTTAAACCTTGAGCTAACACTACAATACGTCGAGCTTGACTTACTACATCAATGACTTTTGCAACCATAGTTTCATCGATGTTTTTCTCAAGTTTTAAAAGTGAGTTTTTACCAAGGCTAATAACTTTAGTTACTACATCCTCAACTGTATCGCCTTGCTTTACGCCCTCTACTCTATTTACTTTATTAGCACTTACTACGGCGCTTAATACAAGTTTAAAAGCAGGAAAGCCATCTGCGCCAAAGCGCTTACAGAATCTGCACACTGAAGGCTCTGAGACTTGCGCACGTTTAGCTAATTGAGCAATGTTCTCATTTACCACAATAGCAGGATCTTTTAAGATGACTTGGGCAAGTTTTCTTTCTGATTTAGTCAAATCAGTTTCGTTTTCGATTCTTTCAAGAATGTTGGAGCTCATATTAAATCAACTCTGCTACTGATTTTACAAAACCA